>NZ_JAMYOR010000016.1:0-112410 GCF_040319965.1 Mesorhizobium sp. M0830
GTCGAACGCCTGCCGCCCCATGGGCGTGGTGTTCCAAGCTGACGTCGGTAGCGGAGGGTCTGAAGACTGCAAGCGGCGATTCTCGGCGACAAGACGTCAAAGCAGGCACTGGACGAAGCGGCCGCCAAGGCGACGCAAATCCTCCAGGACGCCGGCAAACTCTAACAACGGCTCCCAAGGCTGCCTCCTCCATCAGAAAATGGGGGAGGCGACCGCGTTTTCGCGGGATGCTCAGCTGTTTACGCTGATCCTTCGCCCAGGCCCGCGCACCGCCGTCCAATGCAAACACCTCAAGGATTCTGATGAAGGGCTTCAAGCCGTCCGCGCCATTCCTGCTGCTGCTTCCGGCCATGATCGTGCTGGCGGCGGTTGTTGTCGTGCCGTTGCTGCTGTCGCTCTATTCCAGCTTCACGCCTTTCCGCCTGACGCGGCCCGAGACATTCTACGTCTTCATCGGCTTCAGGAACTATCTTTCAATCCTGTCCAACACCGATTTCTGGTGGGCGTTCGGCCGCACGGTGCTGCTGCTGACCATCGCGCTCAATCTCGAAATGCTGCTCGGCCTCGGACTTGCGATGCTGGTCGAGAAGGCAACGCGCGGCCAGCGTATCCTGCGCACGCTGATGATGTTCCCGATGATGTTCTCGCCGATCCTCGTCGGCTTCCAGTTCAAGTTCATGTTCAACGACAATATCGGCCTGGTGAACAATGCCCTGCAGTCGCTCGGCATCACCAGGGATGCCATACCATGGCTGATCGAAGGCCATCTTGCCTTCATCGCCATTTCTATCGCCGAGATCTGGTCGTCGACGGCGATCTTCGCGATCTTGATCCTCGCCGGACTGCTCGCCATGCCCAAGGAGCCGATCGAGGCGGCACGGGTCGACGGCTGCACGCCGTGGCAGACCTTCCGCTATGTGACGTGGCCGTTCGTCATGCCGTTCGCCTACATTGCCATGACCATCCGTTCGCTCGACGTGGCGCGCGCCTATGACATCGTCAAGATCATGACCGATGGCGGACCGGCGGGCCGAACCGAACTGCTTTGGACACTGGTGGCGCGCACCGCCTACAGCGACGGACGCATGGGCATGGCCAACGCCATGGCCTATTTCTCGATCCTGCTGTCGATCGCCTTCACCGTCTATTTCTTCAACAAGCTCGCCGCGGCGCGCACGCAGATCGGTGCTGAGTGGTGAGAATGGACGAAAATTCTTCCGCCCGCCTGAAGCGTCGGCTGATTGGCATTGTCTATCGCATCGGCCTGTTCCTGGCGATGCTGACCATCTGCCTGCCGGGTCTCTGGATCGTGCTCTCGTCGCTGCGACCGGCGGTGGAGATCATGGCCAAGCCGCCGGTGTGGATCCCGCAGGAGATTTCGTTCGACGCCTACATCGCGATGTTCTCCGGCATCGGCAAGGGTGGCATCCCTGTCATCGAATATTTCCGAAACTCGCTGATCATCTCGGTGACCTCGACGGTCATCGCGGTGGCCATCGGCATGGCTGGCGGCTATGCCTTTGCGCGCTACCGCTTCCGCGGCAAGTCGAGCGTCTTTCTCGGCCTGATGCTGACGCGCACGGTGCCCGGCATCGCGCTCTCGCTGCCGCTGTTCTTCCTCTATGTGCGGCTTGGCATCATCGACACGCATTTCGGGCTGATCCTTGCCTATGTTGCGCTCAACGTGCCGTTCACGATCTGGCTGATCGACGGCTTCTTCCGCCAGGTGCCGAAGGACCTCGCGGAGGCGGCGCAGATTGACGGCTGCACGCGCTGGCAGGCGTTCTGGCAGGTCGAGTTCCCGCTCGCCGGACCGGGCATCGCGTCGGCCGCCATCTTCGCCTTCCTGACCTGCTGGAACGAGTTCGCGCTGGCCTCGCAGCTGACCCGCTCGGTAAGCGCCAAGACGCTGCCGGTCGGCCTGC
This sequence comes from Mesorhizobium sp. M0830, assembly GCF_040319965.1. Lineage (NCBI taxonomy): Bacteria > Pseudomonadati > Pseudomonadota > Alphaproteobacteria > Hyphomicrobiales > Phyllobacteriaceae > Mesorhizobium > Mesorhizobium sp. M0830. Next base: position 1,926 of record NZ_JAMYOR010000016.1, read on the forward strand.
TCGACTACGCGGCCGAGTTCACCATCGACTGGCGCGGCATGTGCGCGCTCGCCGTGGTGATGATCATTCCGGCGCTCACCCTCACCTACATCGTCCAGAAACACCTTGTCGGCGGCCTGACCTCCGGCGCGGTGAAAGGCTGATCCAATGGCAACCGTTACCCTCACCAAGCTCACCAAGCGCTACGGCAATATCGGGATCGTGCACGGTATCGATCTCGACATCGCCGACCGCGAATTCATCGCGCTGGTTGGCCCGTCCGGCTGCGGCAAGTCGACGACGCTGCGCATGATCGCCGGGCTCGAAGAGATCAGCGCCGGCTCGATCGAGATCGGTGGGCGGGTGGTAAACGACCTGCCGCCGCGCTCGCGCAACATCTCGATGGTGTTCCAGTCCTACGCGCTCTACCCGCACATGACAGTGCGCGAGAATCTCGGCTTCTCCCTGAAGATCGCTGGCGCGGCCAAGGAAGACATGGAGCGCCGCGTCGCCGAAGCCTCGGCCATTCTCGGCCTCGATACGCTGCTCGATCGCCGCCCTTCGCAACTGTCCGGCGGCCAGCGCCAGCGCGTCGCCATGGGCCGCGCCATCGTGCGCGACCCCGATGTGTTCCTGTTCGATGAGCCGCTTTCCAATCTCGATGCCAAATTGCGCACGCAGATGCGCACCGAGATCAAGAAGCTGCATGCCAAGGTGCAGTCGACGGTGATCTACGTCACACATGACCAGGTCGAGGCGATGACGCTTGCCGACCGCATCGTCATCATGCGCGACGGTCACATCGAACAGGTCGGCACGCCCGACGAAGTCTTCCGGCGGCCGGCGACGCGCTTCGTCGCGGGCTTCATCGGCTCCCCGCCGATGAATTTGCACGAAGCGACAGTCGATGACGGCAAGCTGGTCTTCGCCAGCGGCGAAAAGCTGCCGCTGCCCGGCCAGTTCAAGGCCAATGTCGCGACCGGCGATAGAGTGGTGTTCGGACTGAGGCCGGATGACATCTACCCAACCGGCCATGGCATCAGCTCCGGCGCTGCGGCCGACGTCCACCAGATCGAACTGCCGATCACGGTCACCGAACCGCTCGGCAACGAGACGCTGGTGTTCGTCGAATTCAACCGCCAAGACTGGGTTTCGCGGATGCTGAATCCGAGGCCGCTGCGGCCCGGCGAGCGGGTCGCCATGAGCCTCGACATGTCGCAGGCGCATCTGTTTGCCACCGAGACCGGAAAGACGCTGCGGAGCTGATCGGCATGGCCAAAATCGAGAAAGTCGACCTTTGCATGGTGGACCTTGTGCCCAAGGTCAAGCGCACCGACGCGATCCAGAGCTTCGTCAGCCAGGAAACGCCGATCGTCACCATCACGGATTCCGACGGCGCGGTCGGTACCGGTTACAGCTACACGATCGGCACCGGCGGCTCGTCGGTGATGCGGCTCCTCTCCGACCATCTGGTGCCGCGCCTGATCGGCCGCGACCCCGACATGATCGAGGCGATCTGGCACGATCTCGAATTTGCCACGCATGCCACCACCATCGGGGCGATCACGGCCATCGCCATCGCGGCGATCGATACCGCGCTTTGGGATCTGCGGGCCAAGAAGCAGAAACTGCCGCTATGGAAACTTGCTGGCGGCGCCAAGGACCGCTGCCCGCTCTACACGACCGAAGGCGGGTGGCTGCATATCGAGACGCAGGCACTGGTCGACGACGCGCTGGCCGCCAAGGCCAAGGGATTTCGCGGCTCGAAAGTGAAGATCGGCAGGCCGCACGGTTCGGAAGATCTTGCCCGCCTGTCGGCGGTGCGCAAGGCGGTCGGCGATGGCTACGAGCTCATGACCGACGCCAATCAGGGTTTCTCGATCGACGAGGCGATCCGGCGCGCGGCGAGGCTGCGCGAACTCGACCTCGCCTGGATCGAGGAGCCGCTGCCGGCCGACGACATCGATGGGCATGTGCGGCTGTCGAACTCGACGCCGACGCCGATCGCCATCGGCGAGTCGCTTTACTCCATCCGCCATTTCCGCGAATACATGCAGAAAGGCGCCTGCTCGATCGTGCAGGTCGATGTCGGCCGCATCGGCGGCATCACGCCCTGGCTCAAGATTGCCCATGCGGCGGAGGCCTTCGACATTCCGGTCTGTCCGCATTTCCTGATGGAACTGCATGTCAGCCTGACCTGCGCTGTTCAGAACGGCAGATATGTCGAGTACATTCCGCAACTCGACCAATTGACCGGCAAGCGCATACGCATCGAAGATGGCCAGGCGCTGGCGCCGGACGAACCGGGCATCGGCATCGACTGGGACTGGGACGCGGTCAAGGCCATGAGCATCGCCGAATTCACCACGGCGATCACGAAATAGGAGACGGGCATGCAGCGGATGGGGATGGTTCTGGGGCTGAAGCCGGAAAAAGTCGAGGAGTATGTCCGCCTGCACGCCGCCGTCTGGCCCGACGTGCTGACCAGGATCTCGGCCTGCAACATCAAGAACTATTCGATCTACCTGAAGCGGCCGGAGAACCTGCTGTTCAGCACCTTCGAGTACCATGGCACCGACTACGAAGCTGACATGGCCAAGATGGCTGCCGACCCCAGGACACAGGAATGGTGGGCGGTCTGCATGCCTTGCCAGGAACCGCTGGCGACGCGCAAGGAAGGCGAATGGTGGGCTGATATGGACGAGGTCTTCCATCATGACTGAAAGCGGTTTCGACCCTGCCTTGCTTGTCCAGTCATGGCCCAAACCCTCCAAGCCGCGGCCGATCGTCACCTTCGGCGCCGGCTCGATTGTCGGGGACGCGCATTTCCCGGCCTACCGGAAGGCCGGCTTTCCCGTCGCTGGGCTCTATGATCCCGATCACACCAAAGCGGAAAAGCTTGCTAGCCAATGGGGCGTGACGGCCTTTCGCACACTTGAGGAAGCGGCCGCCGTCGAGGGTGCGATCTTTGACCTCGCGACGCCGCCCACCCGCCATGCCGATGTGCTGAAAGCATTACCTGGCGGCGCCGTGGCGCTGATCCAGAAGCCGATGGGCGGCCACCTTGCCGAGGCAACCGAAATCCTCGAGATCTGCCGTTCCAAGAAGCTGCAGGCCGCAGTGAATTTCCAGGGGCGCTTCGCACCGATGATGCTGGCGCTGAAGGATGCCATCGCCAAGGGCTGGCTCGGCGAGATCGTCGACTTCGATGCCTGGCTGGCGTTGGCGACACCGTGGGAGCTGTGGGAGTTCCTGCTCAAGGCACCGCGCGTCGAGATCGCCATGCACTCGATCCACTATCTCGACCTGATCCGGCAGCTGCTTGGCGACCCGCGCGGCGTGCACGCCAAGACGCTCGGCCACCCCAACCATTCGGTGGCGCAGACGCGCACCAGCGCAATTCTCGACTATGGCGACACCGTGCGCTGCGCGCTGTCGATCAACCACGATCACAAGTTCGGTCGCCGGCACCAAGCCTCCGAGTTCCGCATCTGCGGCACCGAGGGCGCGGCCTATCTCAAGCTTGGCCTCAACCTCGACTATCCGCGCGGCGAAGCGGAGGTGCTGGAGATCTACCCAAAAGGCGGAACGGATTGGGTCGCGGTGCCATTGGCCGGAGCATGGTTCCCCGACGCCTTCGTCGGCCGCATGGCCAATGTCCAGCGTTTTGCTGCCGGAGAAGATGTTCTGCTGATCAGTCCGGTAGAGGACGCATGGAGCACGATGGCGCTGGTCGAGGCCGCGTATCAGTCGAGCGCGGCACCGGCGACGCCGATCGCGGAAAGGCCCTGATGGAACAGATCCAGTATTTCGAGGACTATGAGATCGGCTCGTCCCGCCTTACCAGCGGCCGCACCATCACCGAGACGGACTTTGTCGTGCATGCCGGCCACACCGGCGATTTCTTTCCGCATCACATGGACGCCGAGTTCATGAAGACGACGCCGTTCGGCCAGCGTATCGCACACGGCACGCTGGTGTTTTCGGTCGGCATCGGGCTGACGGCAACCGTCGTCAACCCTGTAGCCTTTTCCTATGGCTACGACCGGTTGCGCTTCATCAAGCCGGTGTTCATCGGCGACACGATCCGCACGCACACAACCATCGCGGCCAAGGAAGACGATCCCAAGCGGCCAGGTTCAGGGCGGGTAATCGAGCGCTGCGAGGTGATCAATCAGCGTGGCGAAGTGGTGCTCGCGGCCGACCACATCTACATCGTCGAACGCAGGCCCCCGCAGGGCTGAGACTCGACCTGATGCCTATGAGCTGGCCTTGGCCATGAAGTCGGACCGAGAATGGTCGTGCAGATCTGGCAAGCGCCATATATGTTGTCGTATTCGTCGACTGTAGGTCTTTCAGCCAACTCCTCTCACGCCAGCCACTCTCTCACCGCCGGGCGAGCGAGAACCGCGCGCATCCGCTCTTCGGCGTCGGCAACAGCCAGCGCCATCGGCGCGCGGGTCGGGCCGCAATCGACGCCGATGACGCGGAATGCCGCTTTCATGCCCGGCAGGACGCCGGTTTCCAGCAGCACCTCGACGAAATCTTGCGATACCATCTGCAGCATTTTCGCCCGTGCCAGATCGCCGGCGCGGATCGCCTGGTCGATCGCTACATACAGCCTGCCGAGCAGATTGTAGGTGGTGCCGATGCCGCCATCGGTGCCGAGCATGCCGGCGGCGGCATAGATCTCGTCGAAGCCATAGTAGAACAGCTTTTGCGGCTGCCGCTTGCGCAGCAATGAATATTTGAACAGGTCGGTGGAGGTGTATTTGATGCCGATGACATTGCGCAGATCGAGCAGTCGGACCAGCAGGTTGAGCGGCAGCGGCCGGCCGGTGCGCAAGGGGATTTCGTAGACGATCAGCGGGAGGTCCGTCGCCGCCGCCAGCGCCTGATAGTAGCCAAAGACCTCGTCGTCGGAGAATGGATAGGAATGCGGTGGCAGCGCCGACAGCGCGTGATAGCCGAGCTTTCGAGCCTGCCGCGCAAGGCGGATGGAATCGCGCAGGTTCGGCATGCCGACATGGGCGATCAGCCTGGTGCCGATACTTGCAGCGCCAGCGAAGACCATTTCCTGCTGGGCCAGCAATTCGTCCACCGTCAGCAGGCCGGATTCGCCGCTGCTGCCGCCGACATAGAGCCCGGCCAGGCCCTGGCGCAGGACGTAGTCGTTAATGTTGCGCTGGCGCTGCGGATCGAATTCGCCGGCATCGCTTAGTCCGGTCATCAAGGCGGCATACATGCCCGCCAATTCCTTGGTCATTTGGGAATCCTCAGTCCGTTCGGAAATTTCATTGTGTGGCCTCGCCTGCATGGTGGCAGGCGACGAGATGTTTCCCGGCGATGGATGAGCCGAAATCGCGCACCTCCGGCGTCACCCGCGTGCAGATGTCGCTCGCCATCGGACAGCGCGGATGAAAATGGCAACCAAGCGGTGGCTTCGACGGATCGGGCACCGCACCGCCCAGCACGATGCGCCGGCGTGTACCGCCGGCCTTGGGGTCGGGCACCGGGATCGCCGACAGCAGCGCGCGTGTATACGGGTGCAGCGGCCTGCCGAACACCCCTGCCGTGGTGCCGATCTCGACGATCCGGCCCAGATACATCACCGCGACATGGTCGCTGAGATAGCGGATCATCGACAGGTCATGACCGATGAACAGATAGGTCAGCCCGAGGCGCGCCTTGAGGTCGTCCAGCAGATTGACGATCTGCGCCTGGATGGAGACGTCGAGCGCCGAGATCGGCTCGTCGGCAATAATGAATTTTGGATTGGCCGCCAGAGCGCGGGCAATGCCGACACGCTGGCGCTGGCCACCGGAGAGCTCGAACGGGTAGCGGTCGCGCAGCGCCTCCCGCAAGCCGACCAGCGCCAGCAATTCACTGACGCGGGCATCGCGCGAGGCGCGCGTGCCGATCTTCTGCGCACGCAGCCCCTCGCCGATAATGCGCCCGACCGTCATGCGCGGGTTGAGCGATCCGAACGGGTTCTGGAAAACCATCTGTATGTCGCGGCGGCGCAGCTTGAGCTGCTCGCCTGTCGCAGCGGCATAGTCCCTGCCCTCGAAGACGATGCTGCCCGCGCTCGGCGGCTCGAGCCCGAGCACCGCGCGGCCGGTCGTCGACTTGCCGCAGCCGCTTTCACCGACCAGCGCCAGAGTCTCGCCGCGCATCACCTTGAAACTCACCCCATCGACGGCATGCACGGCGCCGACCTGTCGCCTGAGCACACCGCGCCGAATGGGAAAATGCACCTTGAGATCGGCGACGACGAGCAGCGGTTCTTGCTGGAGCGTCGCAGCCGGTGCCGCGCTGGGCGCGGCTGCCGGCGCGCGCGGCAATCGCTCGACTTGCCGCCAGCGCCAGCATGCGGCGGTGTGGCTGGCGCCGACCGTTTCCACTGGCGGTTTCTGCTCGCGGCAGCGCGCCTCGGCATAATCGCAGCGCGGCGCGAAGGGGCAGAACGCCGGCGGCAGGGTGACATTGGGCGGCGCGCCCTTGATCGGCACCAGCCTTGTGTTTGCCGCCGTCAGCGACGGAATCGAATTCAACAAGCCGATTGTATAGGGGTGCGTTGTTGCCGAGAACAGCTCGTCGACCGGCGCACATTCTACGATCGAGCCGGCATACATCACCGCGACGCGATCGGCGAAGCCGGCAACGAGGCTGAGGTCATGGCTGATCCAGATGATCGCCATTCCGAGCTGTTTCTGCAGGCGAGCGACCAGCTCGACGATCTGTGCCTGGATGGTGACATCGAGTGCCGTGGTCGGCTCGTCGGCGATCAGGATCGACGGCTTGCAAACCAAGGCCATGGCGATGCCGATGCGCTGCAATTGCCCGCCGGAGAACTGGTGTGGAAAGGCGCGCATGCGCTGCGGCGCGTTGGCAATGCCGACGAGATCCAGCATGTCGAGCGCCTGGCGCTGTGCTTGTGGCTGGCTCAGGCCCTGGTGCTCGCGCAGCGCCTCGGTCAGTTGCAGGCCGATGGTCAGCACCGGGTTCAGCGACGACATCGGATCCTGGAAGATCATGGCGATGTCGCGGCCGCGGATCTGGCGCAGTTCGCTGTCGGGCATGGCCAGCAGATCGCGACCGCGAAACAACGCTCGGCCGGCGGTGACGCGGCCGGGCGGCTTGCGGATCAGGCCCATCAGCGTCTGCACGGTGACCGACTTGCCGGAGCCGCTTTCGCCGACAATGGCCAGCGACTCGCCCTCGGCAAGATCGAAGGAGACGTCGTTGACGGCATAGACGGAGCTGCCTTTGGGGCCGAATTCGACACTCAGCCCTTGCACGGAAAGCACAGCTTGCTGTCCTATCCCCTTTGCAGCCCTGTCGACGTCAAGTGTGTCGATGCCCGTCATTTGGCGCCCCCACCCATGATGTGCTGCGGGTCGAGCGCGTCACGCAGGCCGTCGCCGACGAAGTTGATGCTGAGCACCGCCAACGCGATCATCGCGCCGGGCGGGATCCACATCCAGGGCTGGCTCTCGAGGATCGACAGCGTGCGGGCATCGCGCAGCATGTTGCCCCAGCTGGCCGCCGGCGCCTGCGCGCCGAGGCCGAGGAAGGACAGCGAGGCTTCGAGCAGGATGACGGTGGCCACGTCGAGCGTGATCGCCACCAGGATCGGGCCCAGCACGTTGGGCAATATGTGTTCGAGAATGATGACCGACGGCGAGGTACCGAGCGAGCGCGCGGCGAGGACGAATTCCTGGTTGCGCAGCGCCAGTATCTCGCCGCGCGTCAGCCGGGCGATGGACGGCCAGCTGAGCAGGCCGATCACCACCATGGTGTTGAAGATGCTCGGTCCGACCACTGCGACGAAGGCGATGATGATGACCAGGCGTGGAAAGGTCAGCACCATGTCGATCACGCCCGTCAGCAAGAGGTCGACCTTGCCGCCGAAATAGCCGGCAATGCAGCCGATGAAGATGCCTATTGCCGCTGAGATCGCCACCGCGACGAAGCCGACCGTCAGCGAGATGCGGCCGCCATAGAGGATGCGGGCAAAGATGTCGCGACCGGTGCCGTCGCTGCCCAGCCAATGCACGCCCCCGGGCGGCTGGTTGCGGCCGCGCAGGTCGATGTCGTTGGGGCCGTAGTGAGCGATCAGCGGCGCCAGCATGCAGGCGAGCACGATGATGGCGAGCATGATCAGCCCGAGCGTCGCCAGACGGTGATTGAGGAAGCGGCGGACCGCCTCTGCCCACAGGCCGCGCGAGGCGCCGACAGCGATCGTCACATCGGCGGCGGTGACGTCAGTCATAGCTCACCCGCGGGTCGAGCACGCTGTAGGCAAGATCGGTCGCGAGATTCGCCAGCATGACGATGATGGCGGTGATCAGCACATAGCCCATGATGACCGGACTATCCCTGTTCACCACCGCGTCGATGAACATCAGGCCGATGCCCGGCCACTGGAAAATCGTCTCGATCACCACCGAGCCGCCGAACAGCGTCGGCAAAGCGAGGCCGAAGACGGTGACCAGCGGGATCAGCGCGTTGCGCAGGCCGTGGCGCAGCGTGATCGTGCTTGGCCTCAGGCCCTTGGCTTTGGCGGTGCGCATATAGTCCTGGTTCAGCACGTCGAGCATGCCGGCGCGGGCATAGCGCATGAAGATGGCGGCGCGGAACAAAGCAAGTGCTGCCGCCGGCAGGATCAGGTGCCTGAGATTGTCGAGGAGCGAGAAGTTGTCGCCCGCCGTCGAGATGCCCGACGACGGCAGCCAGCGCAGTTCAAGCGCAAAGACGTAGACGAGCAGCAGCCCCATGAAGAAATCCGGGATCGACACGCCGACGAAGCCGCCCAGCGTCAGCGAATAGTCGGTCAACTTGTATTGCCGGAGCGCCGAGATCACGCCCAGCGTGGTGCCGATGAGGAAGGCGACGAGCAGTGCCACCGCCATCAGCTCCAGCGTCATCGGCAGGCGCTCGCCGATGATATCGCCGACGCTGCGACCGTTGACGAAGGAGCGGCCGAGATTGCCGTGCAGGATCTGGCCGATCCAGTTGAGGTATTGGATGTAGAACGGCTGGTCGAGGCCGAGCTCGCCGCGCCGCATCGCGATCAGCGCCTCGCTCGACGGCGCCTCCGCCGTGATCATCGCCAGCACGGCGTCGCCCGGCATGGCATGCGCGATCGCGAAGACTATGACGGTGACGCCGAACAGCACCGGGATGCTGAGCAGCAGCTTGCGCATGAGATAGCTGAGCACCGGCTTCTCCTATCGCTGAAGGCGGCTGTTGAGGCGGTTGGTCATGAGGTTCCACCTCATGACCAACCGATGAGGGCGTCTACGCAGCGGCCTATTTTGCCACTTCCCACTTCTCGACTTCGTTGTAGACCGGGTGGTTGAAGATCACGAGCGGCTGCTCCTTGAAGTGCTGCGCCAGGCCAACGATGCGGTTGTTGAAAGCCAGCGGCCGCACCTCGTTCCACAGCCAGGCCTTGGGCAGCTCCTCGTTGAGGATGCGTGACGCTTCCTGGTAACTTTCGGCACGCACGGCTCGGTCGGTCGATTCCAGCCCCTTGTTGAACAGTTCATCGACCTTGGTATTGCAATAGCCCATGCTGAGTGGTTTTGCGCCGCAGACGACGACCGGCGAACCGAGCGAGGGATCGAGCCCCATACCGTTGGCGAAAAAGCCCATCTGGAAGCTGCCGTCGGCATAGGTCTGGTTGATTGCCGCCGGATCGAGCAGGCGCGGCTGGATGTTGACGCCGACTGCGGCCAGATAGCTCTGGATGGCGGTGACGGTGTCGACATTCATCTGGTCGGAATAGTAGTAGATGAAATCGACCGGCTGGCTGCTGTCCCAGCCCGCGTCGGTGAGCAATTGCTTGGCCTTGTCAGGATTGTAGTCGTAGGGATCGAGGTCCTTGGCGCGTGCCCAATCCTGCGGAAACAGCGTGTTCGACAGCTCGCCGGCGCCTTGCTTGACCGTCTCGATGATGGCCTTGCGGTCGATGGCGTAGAGCATTGCCTGACGCACCCGCACGTCGGCAAAGCGCTTGTTCTCCAGGTTGAACTGCAAGTAGGTCGGCAAGCCGGCGGAGAATTTCGGCAGCACCGTCAAATAGTCGAGCTTCTGCAGCCGGGCGAGTTCGGAGATGGGCACGCCACCGCCCTCATAGGACATGGCGTCGACCTCCTGCGTTTCGAGTGCGGCGATGATCGGCGGCACGTCCTTGTAGATCTGGTAGATGATGCGCTCGAGCTTCGGCGCACCGAGGAAATAGTCGGGATTGCGGTCGACCTCGACATATTGGTCGCTTTCGTATTTCTTCCAGACAAACGGGCCGGTGCCGACGCGGTTGACCCAGAAGGCGTTGCCCTTGATATCGCCGGGCGCGACCTTGCCGAGGATGTGTTCGGGAAAGATGCTTATCGCGATAAGCTGCAGCTCGACCCAGAGAGGCTTGGCGCTGTCGAGTTCAATCTGGACGGTCGTGTCGTCAAGCGCCTTGACCCCGGCAAGCGAGGAGGCCGAGCCATCCTGGAAAGCCTTGTATCCGGCCACCGAGCCGAGCTTCTGCGCCCAAGGCGAGCCAACCTTGGGGTTGGCGTAGAGGTTGAGGCTGAACACCACGTCCTTGGCGGTGAAGGGCGTTCCGTCATGCCATTTGACGCCGTGGCGCAGGCTGAAGACATAGGTCTTGCCGCCATCGGGCGTCTTCCAGCTTTCGGCCAGCATCGGTTGCACGCCATCGCCCGTCCATTTGATGTGGACCAGTCCCTGCAGCACGGTCTCGTCGAGCCTATGGCCGCACGTGGTGTGCAGTGTTCCCATCTCGATGCAGCCGGTGCGCATGGCGGAACGGAACGTGCCGCCCTCCTCGGCCTTGGCGATCACTGCGGCAAACATCAGCGCCATCGCCGGCACAAGGCTCATCAGCAGTCGTCTCATGGAATTCTCCTCCCATTGCTTTCCGCCGGCCGAAATCGGGGCGATGCCCCTGCTCCAGGCCTGCTCCCGCGTCAGACCCTCGCCTGCCGCGCCGACCGCCGCGCCATTGGCCGGCGGCGACCTCCTCCAACCCTTCGGTTCCGCAAGTCCTCGCTTGCGGCGACTGGTCTAATAGCTTAAAAGGTAGACCATGCACAATATGCCGGTTCGAAAAAAATTGTCCGATGAAGTCCGCCTCCGTCTGGAGGAGATGATCCGCGACGAGGTCTATCCGGTCGGCGGCTCGCTGCCGTCCGAGCGCGACCTGATGTCGATGTTCGATGTCGGGCGCCCCTCGGTGCGCGAAGCGCTGTTTGCGCTGGAGAAAATGGGGTTGGTGCGCATCAACAGCGGCGAGCGGCCGAAGGTGACGCGGCCGACGTCGAAAAATATGCTGGAGCAGTTGACCGGCACGGCCCATCTGTTGATGGACCAGCCCGACGGCATCGGCCATTTCGAGCAGCTGCGGCTGTTCCTCGAAGTTTCGATCGCGCGCCATGCCGCCGAGGTGGCGACGCGCGAACAGGTCGATGCGCTGGCGGCGGCACTTGCCGAGAACGAGCGCGCCATCCCGCGCGCTCGCGCCTTCGCCATCACCGATGTGGCGTTTCACCGGGTGTTGACCGCGATTCCCGGCAACCCGATCTTCCTCGCCGCGCATGAAGCGCTGGTGGAATGGCTGATCAACCAGCGCATCCACATGGCCAACACCGAGGTGGAGAACCGCAGGAGCTTTGCCGGCCATAAAGCCGTGTTCGAGGCCATCGAGCGGCACGACCCGGAAGCTGCCGGCCGGGCGATGCGCGAGCATCTGGAAAACGCCCGGCGCAAGTTCAATTCGGGTCTGGCGAAACCCGACTAGGCTCGCCTGTCTTCACGCTTCGATCTTCATGCCGTCATCTCGGTATTTGGCGCCGCACAGCGATTGGTCGGGCCGCGTCAGAAAGCGACCTTGTCGCCGCCTTTCAATGACAGGATTTCACGTGCCTCGTCGGGCGTCGCCACTTCCATGCCGAGCCCTTCGATGATCTTGCGGGCTAGGAGCACTTGTTCTGCGTTCGATTTGGCAAGCTTGCCCTTGCCCGCCCACAGGCTGTCCTCCAACCCAACGCGGATGTTGCCACCGAGTGAGGCTGATTGCGCGGCGATCCGCAGTTGGCTGGCGCCGGCGCCCAGCACCGACCAACGGAACTGGTCGCCGAACAACCGGTCAGCCGTGCGCTTCATATGAGCCACGTCTTCGGGATGCGTGCCGATACCGCCAAGCAGCCCGAACACCGACTGCACGAAGAAAGGCGGTTTCACCAGCCCACGGTCGGCGAAATGGGAAAGGTTGTAGAGATGGGCGATGTCGTAGCATTCGAATTCGAAGCGCGTGCCATTGTCGTAGCAGGTCGCCAGGATGTACTCGATGTCCTTGAACGAGTTGCGGAAGACGAGGTCGCGCGTCGCTTCCAGATGCGGCTTTTCCCAGTCGAACTTGAAGGTCTCGTATTTGTCGGCGAGGTGATAGAGCCCGAAATTGATCGAACCCATATTAAGCGAGGCGACCTCGGGCTTGAACTGGGCGGCTGGGCGCACACGCTCCTCGACCTTCATGTAGGGGCTGCCGCCGGTGGTGATGTTGATGGCGGCTTTGGTGCCTTGCTTGACGCGTGGCAGGAAGCGGGCGAAGGCCTCCGGCGTCTGGTCGGGCTTGCCGGTCTCCGGGTCGCGGGCATGCAGATGCAGGATCGCGGCACCGGCTTCCGCCGCGGCGATCGCCTCCGAGGCAATCTGGTCGGGTGTGATCGGCAAATAGGGCGACATGGTCGGCGTGTGGATCGCGCCCGTCACCGCGCAGGTGATGATGACCTTGCCCCTGGTCTGCTGAGCGCCGCGGGTCGTCTCGATCATTGTCCATACTCCTGGTCCGATTTTTTCTTGTGCGCCGCCAGCGCCATCAGCCGGCGGTCGCGCCATACCTGCCGCTCGCCGAGGTTCTCGCGCGGCAGGCGTTCGCGGCGGTCGGATTCGACGGTCTTCATCACCTCGCCCGCCCAGTCGACGCGGCGCAGCATCTGCGGAAAGATGTTCGAATAGATCGACTGATAGCGCTCGACATAGTCGCGCACGCCGCCGGGCGCGTTCAGATCGATTGTCTCGAACGGACCCATGAATGACCAGCGCAGCGCCAGTCCCTCGCGGATGCCGATGTCGACATCCTCGACACTGGCGTAACCGTCGGCGACAAGCCGGAACGCTTCCTCAAGCAATGCGCCTTGCAAGCGGTTCATGATGAAGCCGTCGAGCTCGCGCTTCATCACAAGCGGTGCGTGGCCGGCATCGATGAGGAAGGCGCGGGTCCTTTCCAAGGTCTCGGCGGACGTCCACGGCGCGGGCACGATTTCGGCTGCCGGAATGAGATAGGGCGGATTGATCGGATGCACGACCAGGCAGCGATGGCGCCCTTGCAGATGGTCGGTGAATTTCGATGGCAAGAGCGCCGAGGTGGAGCTGGCGATGATCGTCTGCGGATCGGCAAGCCTGTCGATCTGAGAGAATACGTCACGTTTCACCTCCAGGTTTTCGGGCGTGTTCTCCTGGACATGGGCTGCACCGGCCAGCGCCTCCGCCAACTCGGCGACTATTGCGATCCGGCCGACCACGGCGTCGACCGCCTGTCCTCGCAGGAGGTCGTTCCTGGCGAGATCGCCAAGCACGCCGGCAATGTAGTCGCGGGCGCCGCCAGTCGCGGCGGGCGACTGATCCCACATCCGCACATTATGGCCGGCACGGGCAAAGCTGATCGCCCAGGCTCGCCCGATGAACCCGCTTCCGACAATCGCGACATTGGCCATGGACTATTCCTCAGAGTGTTTCGACATTGCCGTCGACGCCGAGCGACTGGCCGGAAATGTTGATCCCCGCATCGGAGAGCAGGAAGGCGACCATCGCGGCGACATCATAGGGGCTGGTCATACGGCGCAGCGAGATGTTCTGCAGATAGCGATCCCTCATCTCCTCATGGCTGATGCCGACCTGCTTGGCACGTGCCGAGATGACGCCTTCGATGCGCGGCCCCTCGATGATGCCGGGTAGGATGGCGTTGACCCTTATGCCGTGCGGCCCGAGTTCCTTGGCGAGACTCTGCGTGAAACCGATGACGCCGAACTTCGCCGCCGAATAGGGCGTGCGGAAGGCGTAGCCATGCCGGCCGGCCGCCGACGACATCGAGACGATCGAGCCGCCGCCCGCCGCCTTGATCAGCGGCACCGCGCGTCGGGCACACAGGAACTGGCCGGTCAGGCAGATGTCGATGCAATGTCGCCAGTCCGCCGGATCGATCTCCTCGACACCGCCGGTCGGTCCGGCAATGCCGGCATTGTTGATCAGCGCATCGAGACCGCCCAGCTTTTCTCTAACGGCCTCGAAAAGCCGGTCGACGTCGTCGTCACGCGAGACATCGGCCTTGATCGCGGCGACCAGATCGATCTTGCCGGGAGCAGCGGCCAGCGCCTCGTCGGAAACGTCGCAGACTATGATGCGAGCGCCGAGCCGCGACAACGTGTCGGCTATGGCAAACCCGATGCCTCCAGCGCCTGCCGTCACCAGCACGCGCTGGCCTTTCAGCCCGGTCAGAAAGTCGTCCTGCATGCAACAGCTCCAGCGAGATTCCTGGCTATATAGGAACGGACACTGGCGTGGGTACGCGATCCGCGCAAGTGAGAGCCGGTCGAGCTACGGGCTACGGGGGACGCGCGGCCGGAGACCGGCAGTCATGACTTGGGGCATTCACCGTTATCGGATTGCCAAGGTATGGTAGTGTGATTATACCAGTTGATAAGCTGACGACGGGCGATGCCGTCGGATGAGACCAGGAGTAGTGGCCAGATGACAACGATTGCGCTGTTCGGTGCCGGCGGGAAAATGGGTTACCGCCTATCAACTAATTTTCGCGGATCACCCTACACGATACGCCATGTCGAGGTCAGCGAGGCCGGCCGCGAACGGCTGAAGACCGGACTGGGTTTCGATGCGGTGAGCGCCGACGAGGCGCTCAAGGGCGCCGACGTGGTGATCCTGGCCGTTCCGGACACGCATATCGGCAAAGTGGCGACTAGCATCGAGAGCCAGCTGGCGCCGGGCACGATGGTGGTGGTGCTCGACGCGGCGGCACCTTTCGCCGGTCATCTGCCGAACCGGCCGGACCTCACCTATTTCGTCACCCACCCCTGCCATCCGCCGATCTTCAATGACGAGACCGACATGGCGGCCAAGAAGGATTATTTCGGCGGCGTCAAGGCCAAGCAGCATATGGTCAGCGCCTTGATGCAGGGACCGGAAGAGGATTACGCCAAGGGCGAGGCGATCGCAAAAATCATCTGGGCGCCGGTCATGCGCTCGCACCGCGTCACCGTCGAACAGATGGCGCTGCTCGAGCCTGGCCTTTCGGAGACGGTCTGCGCCTCGCTGTTGGTGGTCATGAAGGAGGCCGTCGACGAGGTCGTGGCGCGCGGCGTCGACAAGCAGGCGGCGCTCGACTTCCTGCTCGGCCATATGAACGTGCTCGGCGCCGTCATCTTCGGCGAGACCAAGGGCGTGTTCTCGGACGCCTGCAACAAGGCGATCGAATTCGGCAAGCCGGTGTTGATGCGTGACGACTGGAAGCGCGTCTTCGAACCGGAAGAGATCGCCGCAAGCATTCAGCGCATCACCTGAAAGAGCACATGCGCTTGGCGCAGCGTCCCGACGCGTCGGCGTACCGCTACCGACACTCCGTTTGCCGCCATCAGGCACATGTCACCTGAATTAGTGATTGACTCATCATACCAGTTGGCTTAGCTGTTCATGGCTCGGATCGACAAGGTTTCGCAGGGAGTACGAAGCCTGGCGAGTGGAGGATGGCTGGTGAGCAACGATCCGCTGAGGGGAGCCGGCAAACGGCTCTTTAGCCCGAAAGCGATCCGCCGCCCGCGCTGCCTGACGAATTCGGATGCCGACAGAGGCCTTGGTTGACCAAGGTAATTTTTCAAACGGGAGGACTTCATGAAACTCACTCGCAGAATGACGCTTGCGGCTTTCGCCGGCATGCTGGCGCTTGGCACGGCGATGCCCGCCTATGCGGCGGATCTCATCGCCATCATCACGCCCTCGCACGACAATCCGTTCTTCAAGGCGGAAGCCGTCGGCGCCGAGGCCAAGGCCAAGGAACTCGGCTACGAGGCGCTGGTCCTCGTCCATGACGACGACGCCAACAAGCAGTCCGAGCTGATCGACACCGCAATCGGTCGTGGCGCCAAGGCGATCATCCTCGACAATGCCGGCGCCGACGCCACAGTCGCCGCCGTACAGAAGGCCAAGGATGCGGGCATTCCGTCCTTCCTGATCGATCGCGAGATCAACGCCACCGGCGTCGCCATGGCGCAGATCGTCTCCAACAACTATCAGGGCGCCCAACTCGGCGCGCAGGAATTCGTCAAGCTGATGGGCGAGAAGGGCAATTTCGTCGAGCTGGTCGGCAAGGAATCCGATACCAATGCCGGCATCCGCTCCAAGGGCTATCACGACGTCATCGACGACTATCCGGATCTGAAGATGGTCGCCCAGCAGTCGGCCAACTGGAGCCAGACGGAAGCCTATTCCAAGATGGAATCGATCCTGCAGGCCAACCCCGACATCAAGGGCGTCATCTCCGGCAACGACACGATGGCGATGGGCGCCTATGCAGCACTTGCCGCGGCGAACCGCAAGGATGTCATCGTCGTCGGCTTCGACGGATCGAACGACGTGCGCGACTCCATCACCTCGGGCGGCATCAAGGCGACCGTCCTGCAGCCGGCCTTCGCGCAGGCGCAGATGGCGGTCGAGCAGGCCAACGACTTCATCAAGAACAAGAAGTCGCCGGCCAAGGAAAAGCAGCTGATGGATTGCGTCCTGGTCAATGGCGAGAATGCCGCCAAGCTCGAGACCTTCGCGCTGACCAACTGAGCCAGCGTGATTTGAACAGCGAGGGGCGAATTTCGGTTCGCCCCTCGCCGCCATTTTCTGTGGGCCGACCACCACCAGCTGAACAACAGGCCATCATGCTGAACACCAAGCCGAACTGGCCGATCCTTGCCGTGATGATCGGCATCAGCCTGACCGCCTGCAAGATCCTGCCGACGAAATCGGCAGACGGCGGCAATGCGCCCGCCTTCGATCCGGACAAGATGGTGGAAGAGATATGGGCGGCGAAGGTCGTGCCTTATCTCGAACAGAAAGCCGGACCGTTTCGGCAAGTTCACACACTGGCAACAACCGATGCCGCTTCTGCCGGCGCCAAATACGGCAATCCGAACAAGCAGGCGAACGCACCGTGGACCTTCGCGGTTCGCGTGGAGGGCAAGATCGTCGCTGCGAACATGCAGTCCCGCGCGGCGACGGTCGACATCGATGTCGACGGCGACGGCAAGGCCGATGCGCGGGTGCAGATCGGACCGGCGGTGCGCGGCACCGCGCTGCGCGACAGCCTGGACTTCATCCAGTTCAACGACTTCACCAACCAGATCGACTTCGCCCAGTTCGGCAAGGCGTTCAACAGCCATGCCGACAAGATGGTGCTGTCCAAGCTGCCGCGCCACGCGCTGGAGGGTCGAAGCGCCAAGGTGCTCGGCGCCTATACGCTGGGCAGCGGCCAGGACCTGCCGCTGGTAACTCCGGCGGAGGCAGAGATCGGGCCGAAGCCATGAGCGCGACCGCGGAGCGCGACATCATCCTGAAACTGGAGGACGTCTCCAAGGTCTATTCCGGAACCGTTGCGGTCAAGCGCGCCAATTTCGAGGTACGCAAGGGCGCCGTCAACGTGCTGGTCGGCGAAAACGGCGCCGGCAAGTCGACGCTGATGAAGATCATCGCCGGCGTCGAACGGCCGACAGCCGGCCGCATACTGCTGCAGGGCGAAGAGGTGTCCTTCTCGTCGTCCGGCGATGCGGTGAACCGCGGCATCGGCATGGTGTTCCAGGAACTGAACCTGTTCGGCAATATGAGCGTCGCCGAGAACATTTTCGCCACCCGCGAAATCACCAACCGGTTCGGCAAGATCGACCGCAAGGAGCAGGAGCGCCGCGCGGCGGAATTTCTGGAACGCCTGCAAGCCGGTATACGGCCCGACATGCTGGTCGAGGATCTGCGCATCGGCCAGCAGCAGCTGGTCGAGATCGCCAAGGCGGTCTCGCTCGACGCGCGCATCCTGATCATGGACGAGCCGACCTCGGCGCTGAGCGCGGCGGAGGTCGAGATCCTGTTCAAGGTGATCGCCGACCTCAAGGCACGCGGCGTGGCCATCGTCTACATCTCGCACCGGCTGGAAGAGCTGATCCGCATCGGCGACTACATCACCGTGCTGCGCGACGGCCGCATCACCGGCCAGGAGGAGATGAAGAACGTCGACACGCGATGGATCGTGCGGCAGATGATCGGCTCCGACGCCAAGGACTTCGCCAAGGCCGACGGTCATGTTCCCGGCGAAGAGATCTTCCGGGCCGAGGACATTTGCCTGCCACGCGCCACCGGCGGCCTTGCCGTCGACCATGTCTCGCTGTCGCTGCGTGCCGGCGAGATTCTCGGCATATACGGCCTGATGGGCGCCGGGCGCAGCGAATTGTTCGACTGCATCATGGGCCGCCATAGTCATTCGACGGGCGAGATCTTCATTGGCGGCAAACAGGTCAGAGAGCGCGACACGACGCGACGCATCCGGCGCGGGCTGGCACTGATCCCCGAGGACCGCCAGCGCGAGGGGCTGGTGTCGATCCTCTCGGTCGCCAGCAACCTGACGCTGGCCAGCCTGTCGCGATTTGCCAGCCTGTTCCATATCCGTGGCGCCGACGAAAGGCAGGCGGTGACACAGATGGTGCGGGAACTGGCGATCAAGGTCGCCGACCCGGTGCAAGAGGTTTCGTCGCTGTCCGGCGGCAACCAGCAGAAGGTGGTGATCGGCAAGGCGCTGCTCACCGGACCCAAGGTGCTGTTGATGGACGAGCCCAGCCGAGGCATCGATGTCGGCGCCAAGGCGGATGTGTTCCGCACCATGCGCAAATTGTCCCGCGACGGTTTGGGGATTCTTTTCGCGACCTCCGATCTCGACGAGGTCATGGCATTGTCCGACCGCATTGCGGTGATGAGCAACGGAAAACTGACTGGCATGTTCGATCGCACTGAAGCGACGGAGGCGGCACTCGTCGCTGCCTCGGCGCTTGGCCACGGACCGGTTCGACAGATGGAGAGCACCGCGCATGACTGACATCCCAGCCAAGGCGGCCGCTCCCTCCGCTTCCAGCGGCTCCGTGCTGTTGACGCTGATGAAGCTCAGGACCTTCATCGCTCTCATCGCCGTCCTGATCTTCTTCTCGATCGCGGCGCCGAATTTCCTGTCGACCGCCAACCTGATCCTGATGTCGAAGCACGTGGCGCTGAACGCGTTCCTGGCGATGGGCATGACCTTCGTCATCATCACCGGCGGCATCGACCTTTCGGTCGGCTCGATCGTCGGCCTGTGCGGCATGGTGGCCGGCTATCTCGTGCTCAACGGCATCGACCTGCAGATCGGCTACACCATCTATTTCACCGTCTTCGAGATCGCGCTGATCACGCTGGCGGTCGGCATATTAATCGGCGCCGTCAACGGGTTGCTGATCACCAGGCTGAACGTCGCGCCGTTCATCGCCACGCTGGGCGTACTTTATGTCGCGCGCGGCCTGGCGCTCTTGTCGTCGGACGGACGCACCTTCCCCAACCTCGTCGGCAAGCCGGAGCTTGGAACCACCGGTTTCGGTTTCCTCGGTGCCGGCCGGCTGCTTGGCCTGCCGGTGGCGATCTGGATCCTGATCGTCGTTGCACTGGGGGCCGCCTATCTCGCCAAGTACACACCGCTCGGGCGCCACATCTTTGCCGTCGGCGGCAATGAACGCGCGTCGCGGATTTCGGGCGTCCGTGTCAACATGGTGAAGATGTTCGTCTATATGTTCTCAGGTTTCTGCGCGGCGATCGTCGGCCTGATCATCTCGTCCGAGCTGATGGCCTCGCATCCCGCGACAGGCGAAAGTTTCGAGCTCAACGCCATTGCGGCGGCGGTGCTCGGCGGCACCTCGATGTCGGGCGGCCGCGGCACGATCGGCGGCACCATCGTCGGCGCGTTCGTCATCGGCATTCTTTCGGACGGATTGGTGATGATGGGTGTGAGTTCGTTCTGGCAAATGGTGATCAAGGGCCTCGTCATCATCGTCGCCGTCGTCGTCGACCAGGCGCAGCGGCGTCTGCAGAGCCGCGTAACGCTGATGCAAATGGCAAAGGCGGGCTGATCATGGCGGAGCTGCGGGGAGCGCTGATCGGCTGCGGCTTCTTTGCCGTCAACCAGATGCATGCCTGGCGCGACATAGCGGGCGCCTCGATCGTCGCCATCTGCGACCGCGATCCGGAACGGCTCAGGATCGTCGGCGACCAGTTCGGCATTGCGAAACGCTATACCGACGCGACCTCTCTGTTCGAAGGCGAGACGTTCGACTTCGTCGATATCGCCACCACCGCGCCCAGCCATCGTCCCCTTGTCGAGATGGCGGCCGCCCACCGCGTTCCGGCGATCTGCCAAAAGCCGTTCGCGCCGACGCTCGCCGACGCCAAGGCGATGGTGAGGGCTTGCACCGACGCAGGCGTGCCGCTGATGGTGCATGAGAATTTTCGCTGGCAGTCGCCGATCCAGGCGGTACGCGCCGTGCTCGACAGCGGCGAGATCGGCACGCCTTTCTTCGGGCGCATTTCCTTCCGCTCCGCCTATGACGTGTTTTCCGGCCAGCCCTATCTGGCGACGGGAAAGCGCTTCATCATCGAGGACCTCGGCATCCATATCCTCGACATCGCCCGCTTCCTGCTCGGCGACGTCTCGACGATCACGACACGAACGGCTCGCATCAACCAAGCGATCGCTGGTGAGGATGTCGCGACCATGCTGATGGATCATACCAGTGGCGCCACCTCAGTGGTCGATTGCAGCTACGCGACGAAGCTCGCCACCGAGCCGTTCCCCGAGACCCTGATCGAGATCGACGGCAGCGACGGAACGATCCGGCTGGCGCAGGGTTACCGGCTCACCGTCACCTGCCAGAGCGGCACGGCCGCCACCGACGTTTCGCCGCCGCTGCTGCCGTGGGCATCGCGGCCCTGGCACAACATCCAGGAAAGCGTCGTCGCCATCCAGCAGCACTGGGTAGACTGCCTGGCAAAGGGAATTGAACCGGCGACCTCGGGCGCCGACAATCTCAAAACCTTTGCGCTGGTCGAGGCCGCCTATGCCGGTGCCGTGAGCCGCCAACCGGTGCATCTCGACGCCTTGCTGAAATGACCACCGACGCCTTCCCGCTCTATGGCACGCGTGCGGTAGAAGCCGAGCCGGTCAGGCTGAGCGCAGGCGCGCTCACTGCCGACTTCGTCAACGGCAATCTGCGCACCATTCGCCTTGGCGGCACCGAAGTGCTGTGCGCCATCGCCTACATCGTCAGGGATCGCGACTGGGGCACCTATGAGCCAGTGCTGACGGACCTTGCCATTGACCAAGACGCAGACACTTTCTCGGTCAGCTATTCGGCAAATTGCACCGGGCCGGACGGAAGCCGGCTCCGCTTCCGCGCCACGATCAAAGGTTCCGCCGAGGGTCGCTTGACGTTCGATGTGAGCGCCCTACCCGAGAGCGATTTCGAGACCAATCGCTGCGGCTTCTGCATCCTGCACCCGATCGCCGGCCTCGCCGGCAGCCCGGTCATGGTGGAGCACACCGACGGCCACGTGGTGGCGACAAAGCTTCCCGAACTCATCGACCCTTGGCAGCCTTTCAAGAATATCCGCGCTATCACCCATCAGGTTCGGCCTGCTGTCACCGCCGAATGCCGGATGGACGGCGACACTTTCGAAATGGAGGACCAGCGTAACTGGTCGGACGCATCCTACAAGACCTATGTGCGGCCGCTGGCGCTGCCTTGGCCCTATGTACTGCCTGCCGGCCAACCCCTGCGCCAGACGATCAGCCTGCGCATCACCGGTGAAGGCACAGCGCCGGCTGCCGCCGTGGCCAACGAACCGGTCCGCGTCGAACTCGGCGAAGCCGGACCGAGGCTGCCCGATATCGGCGTGGTCATCTATCCCGAGGATGTCGAGACGGCGCTGGCGAATCTCTCCGCGCTGACGACACTCGGCCCCCAACAGTTGCTGTTTCACTACGATCCGACGCGCGGCCACGGGCTCGACGCCTTGCGCGCTTTCGCGCGGCTCGCAATTGCTTACCCAGCTGAGACGACCCTCGAATGCGTTATTGCCGGCGCTGCCGATCTCGACGCCGAACTGTCAGGCGTCGCCGACCTGGTGCGCCAGGCCGGGCTGAGCCTCTCGGCCATTGCGGTGTCGCCTTCGGTCGACCGGCAGTCGACGCCGCCGGGCAGTGCGTGGCCGGATTGTCCGCCTCTCGAAGCGGTCTATGCCGCGGCGCGGCGCGCCTTTCCAGATATCCGACTCGGCGGCGGCATGTTCAGTTATTTCACCGAGCTCAACCGGAAGCGCGTACCGGCGGACCAGCTCGATTTCATCACCCATTGCACCTGCCCGATCGTGCATGCGGCCGACGATCTCAACATCATGCAATCGCTGGAGGCGCTGCCTTTCGTCACCCAATCGGCACGAGCGATCTTCGGGACAAAACCCTACCGGATCGGTCCGTCGACGATTGCCATGCGCCAAAACCCCTATGGCGGCGCGACCAAGCCCAATCCGCAGGGACAGCGCATCGCGATGGCTGATCGCGACCCGCGGCATGCCGGCCTTTTCGCCGCTGCGTGGACGATCGGATATGCAGCGCGTGTCGCACCGGCCGGGCTGGAGATGCTGACGCTTTCCAGCTTCACCGGGCCGTTCGGCGTGCTGGCATCATCCGGAGAACCCGTCGCGGAAGGATCACCCCGGCCCATCTTCAGGGCTATCAAGGGCCTTTGCGAGATGGCTGGCCTTGCGCATGTGGCGGCAAGGACGAGCGATGAGACCAGGGTGCTGGCTCTGGCTGGACGCTCCACTTCAGGCAAGACAATCGTGTGGCTGGCGAACCTGACGGCGGACGACGTGCCGGTCGACATTTCAGCTTTTGGCCGAGGCCACCTCGTGATGACCCCTTACGCGATCGTCCGGATCGGCTGAAGTTACTTTTCGGAGTTCATCACATAGAGCGCGCGCGAGCGCTCAAGGTGCTTGATCATCGCCTTCTCGGCGCCGTCGGCATCCTTCTTCTCGATGCGGCCGATGATCTCTTCGTGCTCGGTCAGCGTGAAGTTTTCCTTGCCGGTCCAGATCAGCATTTCGGTGTGGTATTCCTTCAACCACCCGAGCATCGCCTCGCTTACGGCGACATAGATCGGATTGCCGGAAATCGCGGCGATCTGGGTATGGAACTTCATGTCGGCGGAAATGAAGGCTTCGGAATCACCGCGAAAGCCGCGCTGTTCGGTAATGATGGCCCGCAGCCGCTGCACGTCCTCAGCGGTGGCCTTTTCGGCGGCTTCCCTGACCATGCCGCGCTCGAAGAAGATGCGCGCGCTCTTCAGATGCTCAAGCGTGTCCTTCGATGACGACAGGATGATCTTGGCGGCGCCATCGACCTGCTTGATGATCGACTTGGCTGTCAACTGAAGCACCTTGGCGCGCTCGCCATGCGAGATCGCGACCAGGCCCATATTGCTCAACGCCTGCATGGCCTCGCGGATCGCCGGCCTGCCAACCTCGAAGCGCTCCATCAGCTCTCGCTCCGATGGCATGTCGTCGCCCGGCATCAGTTCGCCGCTGGTGATCAGGCGCTTCAGCCGCAAGAAGACCTCATCGGAAAGCTTGCGCCGGACAATCGGTTCCGAACGGTTCATCGTCGCGAATCACTCCCTTGAGCCGGCCATATTTAACACTGCCGCCACAATTCCCGGAAATTGCCGTCTGTTGATCCGCCAAGGCTTCCGGATATGTCTTGCAATACTTATGTACTCATTATACCAGATTTCGCACACTGGTGAACCTTTTTCGAATGCTCGGCCTCAGACAACAGACCATGATCACCCTCACCTATCGCATCGAAACGCCCGGCAGCATCGAAGCGCTGGCCGCCAAGATCGCCAGCGACCAGTCGACCGGCACCTTCGTGGCGCTGCCTGGCGAGACCGAGGAGTTGAAGGCCCGGGTGGCGGCGCGCGTGCTGGCGATCCGGCCTCTGCCCGATGCCGAACGGCCGTCCCTTCCCGACGCCGGCGAGGGGCCGTTCAGGCGCGCCGATGTCGATATCGCCTTTCCGTTCGATGCCATCGGCGCCGACCTCTCGGCGCTGATGACGATTGCCATCGGCGGCACCTATTCGATCAGGGACCTCACCGGAATTCGCGTCGTCGACATGAAGCTGCCGGAGGATTTTCGTGGCGCGCATCCTGGCCCACAGTTCGGTGTTGCCGGCAGCCGCCGACTTACCGGCGTCGCAGACCGGCCAATCATCGGCACGATCGTCAAGCCGGCGCTCGGGCTGCGGCCGCACGAGACAGCGGCGATGGTGGCGGAATTGATCGCCGCCGGCGTCGACTTCATCAAGGACGATGAGAAGCTGATGAGCCCGGCCTATTCGCCGCTGTCGGAACGGGTGAAGGCGATCATGCCGCTCATCCTCGATCACGAGCAGAAGACCGGCAAGAAAGTGATGTATGCCTTCGGCATCTCGCATGCCGACCCGGACGAGATGATGCGCAATCATGATCTGGTTGTGAAGGCCGGCGGCAATTGCGCTGTTGTCAACATCAATTCGATCGGCTTCGGTGGCATGGCCTTCCTGAGAAAACGCTCCAGCCTGGTGCTACACGCCCATCGCAATGGCTGGGACATCCTCACCCGTCACCCTGGCCTCGGCATGGATTTCAAGGTCTGGCAGCAGTTCTGGCGGCTGCTCGGCGTCGACCAGTTCCAGATCAACGGCATCGCCTCGAAATACTGGGAACCGGATGACTCTTTCGTCGAGTCGTTCAAGGCCGTGACAACACCGATCTTTTCACCCGAGGACTGCGCCTTGCCGGTGGCGGGCTCCGGCCAGTGGGGCGGTCAGGCGCCCGAGACGTATGCGCGGACGGGACGGACGGTCGATCTTCTCTATCTCTGCGGCGGCGGTATTGTCAGCCATCCGGACGGGCCGGGCGCCGGCGTGCGGGCCGTGCAGCAAGCCTGGCAGGCGGCGGTCGACGGCATTCCGCTGGCGGACTTCGCCTTGAGCCATCCCGAACTGGCGCGGTCGATCGAAAAATTCGGCGACGGCAAGGCGGCCTGAAGCCATGCAGGACCTGCTTCTCAGCTATTATGGCGACGACCTGACCGGCTCGACCGATGTCATGGAGGCGCTCGAGCTCAGCGGCGTGCCGACCGTGCTGTTCATGCGCCAGCCGGACGAGACCTTGCTGTCGCGCTTCGCCCATTGCCGGGCGATCGGACTGGCCGGCACCAGTCGCAGCGAGTCTCCACAGTGGATGGATACACATCTGCGCGAGGCTTTCGCCTGGCTGAAGACGTTGAAAGCCGCAATCTGCCACTACAAGGTCTGTTCCACCTTCGATTCCAGTCCGACGATCGGCAGCATCGGCCGGGCCATCGAAATCGGCCGCTCGGTGTTCGCGCAGGACAGCGTGCCGCTGCTGATCGGCGCGCCGCAACTCAGACGCTACACCGCCTTCGGCCATTTGTTCGCCGCCTATCGCGACCAATATTTTCGCATCGACCGCCACCCGGTGATGAGCCGCCATCCGACGACGCCGATGGATGAGTCCGATCTGCTGATCCATTTGTCGCGGCAGACGGCGCTGAGCTCCGGGCTGATCGACCTTGCGACGCTGCAGTCCGCGTCGCTGGCGGCGGCGTTCGATCGTCTGACCGGAAACGGCACCGCAATCGTGCTTGTCGATGTCGACAATCTGGAAACGCAGGCCTTAGCCGGCAAGGAGCTGTGGCGCGTTCGCAAGCCGGGCGGTTCTTTTGTCGTCGGCTCGTCCGGGGTCGAGTATGCGTTGTTGGCCGAATGGGCTTCGAATGGCATCGTCAGCGCCGGACAAGGCTTCACGCCGCCGGGCGCTGCCGACCGGATAGCCGTCGTGTCGGGCAGTTGCTCACCAACCACCGAACGACAGATTCGGCATGCCCTGGCCGACGGTTTCGACGGCATTGAGGTCGATCCAGTCGAACTGCTTTCCGAGGCGTCACAGCAGGCGATCGCGCGCGCAGCGGCGAGCGGCAGAGCCAGTCTGCAAGCCGGGCGCAGCGTCATCCTCTACACCGCGCTTGGCCCTACAGCCGACAGGGGCACCGAAATCGACCGGCAGGAAGGCGCCCGCCACAGGCTTGGCCGCGGCCTCGGAGAAATCCTTCGCAGCCTTACCATCGAACAGAGCCTGCGGCGCGTGGTCATTGCCGGCGGTGATACGTCGAGCCATGCACTTGGCGAGATGGGTGTCGATGCCCTGACAATCCGCATGCCGCTGCCCGCTTCGCCGGGTTCGCCGCTCTGCGTTGCCCATTCGCGCGTCAAGGCGATCGACGGGCTGGAGGTTGCGCTCAAGGGTGGCCAGGTCGGGACCGATCGCTATTTCTCAGCCATCCGCGATGGCCTCGGCGATTGAAAGGACCAGCAGCTAGATTCAAGTGCCGCTGCGCGAAACACTTCGACACGCGAAATACGTCTTGCCGGGTGGAAATCCCGGTAACACCCGGTATTATCTGCGAAAATGCCGAAATCGGGAGGATGCCGGTGCAGACCAAGAAGATCATCAATGACGGCAACCGCGCCGTCGACGAGATGCTGGAAGGCATCCTGGCGGCGCATCCCCGCCATCTCAAAAGCGTGGACGGCAGCCCACGCTCCATCATCGCCCGCGACGGACCGCGCCAAGGCAAGGTGGGCCTCGTGATTGGCGGCGGCTCGGGCCACGAGCCGAGCTTTCTCGGCTTCGTCGGCAAGGGATTGGCTGACGCAGCCGCCATCGGCAACGTCTTTGCCTCGCCGCCGCCAGACCCGATCCTCGAGTGCGCTAAGGCAGTTAGCGGCGGCGCCGGTGTGCTGTTCATGTACGGCAACTATGCCGGCGACGTGATGAATTTCGACATGGCCGCCGAGATGGCTGCCATGGACGACATCGAGGTGCGCACGGTGGTGAGCACCGACGACGTCGCCTCGGCACCGCGCGACCAGCGGCACAAGAGGCGCGGCGTCGCCGGCAATTTCTTCATCTTCAAAGCAGCCGGCGCCGCCTGCGACCGGATGCTGTCCTTCGACGAATGCGAGCGTATCGCAGGCAAGGCCAACGACCACACCTTCACCATGGGCGTGGCACTGTCGCCCTGCTCTTTGCCGCAGACCCGCCGGCCGAATTTCGAGATCGGGCCGGACGAGATGGAAATCGGCATGGGCATACACGGCGAACCAGGCATTGCGCGCGGGAAGCTGAAGACAGCCGACGAGATCACCGACGAGATGCTGGACAGGATCCTCGACGAGATGGCGCCGGCGCGCGGCGACAAGGTCGCGGTGCTCGTCAACTCGCTCGGCTCGACGCCGCTGATGGAACTCTACATCATGAACCGGCGCGTGAAGCAGAGGCTCGACGAGATCGGTGTGTCCATCCACGCAAGCTGGGTCGGCAACTACTGCACCTCGCTCGAAATGGCGGGGGCCTCGATCACTCTGCATCGGCTTGACGGCGAGTTGCAGACGATGCTGGACCACCCGTGTGACTGCGCCATGTTTCGCGCCGGCTAACCTTCTCTGCGGCAAGGACAAAGACATGACAATCGACACTGCCCGCCTTGTTGCGATGTTCGCGGCGATCGCAAACGCCATGTCAGCCGACAGGGACAGGCTGTGCGCGCTTGACGGGGTTATCGGCGACGCCGACCACGGCATCGCGATGGAGCTTGGGTTTTCCGCGGCACGCGATGCGGTAGCCGCGCTCGACACGGCGGCCGCTGACCCGACTGCCTTGCTCAATACGGCGGCAAAGTCGTTCCTGAACGCGGTCGGCGCCTCCTCGGGTCCGCTCTATGCGACTGCGTTGATGCGTGGCGCGGCAGCCGTGAAGGGCAAGACGACGCTTGACGACGCGGAAACGGTCGCGCTGTTCCAGGCCATGGCCAAGGGCATTCAGGATCGCGGCAAGGCTGAACCTGGCGAAAAGACGATGATCGACGCATGGGCGCCAGCAGCGCAAGCGGCGGGCGAAGCGCTGGCTTCCGGCAAGGGTCTGGCGGCCAGTCTCGAGGCTGCCGCGCAGGCGGCAAAGGCAGGCGCGGAAGCGACCAAGGCGATGATCGCCACCAAGGGCCGGGCCTCCCGCCTCGGCGAGCGCTCGCTTGGGCATATGGACCCAGGCGCCGCGTCCGCCGTGACTGTGATCGAGGCGATGCGGGTCGCCTTGACCAGTTAACTCAGCAGGTCCCTCGCGTCAGCGCTTGGCGTCGAGCTTGTCGACGGCCTGCACGTTTGCGGCGGAGGGGCCGTTCGGATCGAATTCCGAGGCCAGCCATGCGTCGGCGATCGATTTCGCCAGTTCCGGACCGATGACGCGGGCGCCCATGGTGATGATCTGGGCGTTGTTGGACTTGGCGGCGCGCTCGGCGGAATAGGTGTCGTGGGTCAATGCGGCACGAATGCCCGGCACCTTGTTGGCGGATATGCTGACGCCGATGCCGGTACCGCAAAACAGGATGGCCCGGTCGTAATTGCCGTCGAGAACTTCGTGGCCGACCGCGGCGGCGATATCAGCGTAGAATCCGGCCTGGCTGAGATCGACGACCTGCAACCCCGGCTTGGTCGTGAGATGCTTGGCGATGACATCGAGCAGCGGCTTGCCGGCGCTGTCGGCTCCAAGTGCGATCTTCATGCAATAAACTCCTTTTGCTTCGTGGTCAGCGCGCTATGGCGGCCGACGCCTTTTCCAGAATGTCGATATAGCCTACCGCTTGCCACGCGGAGCGGCCGATGAACAGGCCGTCGATATGCGGCTGGCCGATCAGTTCGGCCGCGTTGCCTGGATTGACGCTGCCGCCGTAAAGCACGGGCGGGGCAGCTTGCAGCCGGTCGGCGGCCACCTTCTTGATCAGCGCCTGCTGCCTGTCGGCATAATCGGCGCTTGCGGGAATGCCCTTCTCGCCGATCGCCCAGACGGGCTCGTAGGCAAAGAGGATTTCTGATGACAGTGCATTGCCCTCAAGGCCTTGCAGCGCACCAAGAACCTGGGCGGTCAAAATCTCATCGGCGCGGCCGGATTCTCGCTCGGCCAGCGTCTCGCCGACGCAGATCAGCGGCACGAAACCGTGCCGGACCGCAGCCGCGGTTTTCAGTCCCACTGTCGCATCCGTTTCACCGAAATGCTCTCGGCGCTCGCTGTGGCCCAGTTCGATCAGGTCGAGCCCACAATCCTTCAACATCACCGGCGAAACCTCTCCAGTCCAGGCGCCGGCGTCGGCCCAATGCATGTTCTGGGCGCCGACCTTCACGCGGGTGTTGGCGAGCGCCGCCTTGACCTGGCGCGCGGCGGTGAACGGCGGAATGACGAAAGGCTGTATCGCCCGATCGAAACCCGGCACAAAGGCAGCCAGCGCGTCGGCGAACTGCAGCGCCTCCGCCAGCGTCTTGTTCATCTTCCAGCTCGTGCCGACCCAGTATGGGGTCATTTTTTTCTCCTTCAACGCGTATTTTCCTGGCCACCAGTGCCGGCGTCGAGCCGGCATTTCACTCAAGTTCGAGGCTTGAGAATGTCGCGGCCACTGTCGATGTAAGGCGCCCAGAAATCCACCGACTCGCGGATCATCTCGATAACCTGATGGTCGACTGGTTCTCTCTCCCTGAAGGAAAGTTCAAGGCAAATTTCGTTGTCGGTTCCGCCGCCCTGCCGAACCGCATCCAGCAGCTTTTGCGGAACTATGCGGCCATCCTTGTTGTAGGCGGCCGTGAACGGCCAGTGGCCGCCCTTGTTCATCGAAGACTGCTTGATATGGATGATCGGCGATTGCAATGGAAACGCTTTTGCCCAGGCATAGGGATCGGTATCGGCCGGATCGGGCGAGGTCACGTCGCCATGGTCGATATCGACCATCATCTGCATTGGAATGGGCAGGTTCGCCGCATCGATGGCGCCTTGCAGTGTGACGCAGCTTTCGATCGTGTGGCCGAACTCGCGGCCGACCGACATCGGCTCCCAAAACAGGTAGGACAGGCCCGCCGCCTTGGCATGTTCGGCCACCTCGCGCCAGCATTCGAGCGCGATGTCGAGAAGTGCTGCCCGCCGTTGCGGATCGTCAAAATCCTTATAGGTGAAGATGGCGAACTGCGTGCCCATGCCTGACGCGCCGAGTTCGGCGGAAATGTCGGCGAATGTCTTGAACCAGTCGACATAGTAGCGCCGGACATCCGCATCCGGGTGGCCGAAATGGTTGAGCCTGCCATAGGGTCCGGTCATGCCCGAGGTGATCCTGACGCCGGTCCTCGCCAGGGCGCTGTTGAACAGGCGCAGGAATTTGGCAATCGTTGCCGCCGGCCAGCCCGGATTGACGAATTCATGCGTCAGCTGCACGTCCCGGATGCCGATGCCATAGGCGATCGCGTCGATCAAATCGTCTGGATCGGCGAAGCGGTTGACCAGGGGATTGGTGTTAAGGGAAAGCGTGAAGGCCATCAGTCTGCCGTTGCCATGATGTTGCCGAACCAGTCTTCGAATGCCTTCCGCTCGGCTGCATTGATATGCAGGCCATGTTTGGTGCGGCGTTCCAGGATATCGGCTGATGTGCCGGCCCATTCGGTCTCGACCAGGAACTTTGCCTCCCGTTCATAAAAATCGGGGCCGAAGCGGCGGCCGAGATCCGCCGCGCTTTGTGCACCGGCGAGCAATTGCCTGGCACGGGTTCCATAGGTTCGAGCGTAGTGCTTGACCAGCGACGGGCCGAGCCATGAAAACTCGGAATGCAGATCACTCAGGAACTGCTCGAAGTCGGCATTGGGAATGTCGCCCCCCGGCAAGGGAATTTTGGCCGTCCAGGCCTTCTTCATAGTCGGAAAGAACGGCTGGATCTTTTCCAGCGCATGTTCGGAGAGCTTGCGGAAGGTGGTGATCTTGCCGCCGAACACCGAAAGCAGTGGCGCGTTGCCATTGGAGGCGTCGAGTTCGAAAATATAGTCGCGCGTCACCGCGCTTGGATTATCGGCATTGTCGTCATAGAGCGGACGCACGCCGGAGAAGCTGTAGACCACGTCCTGAGGCGTCAGCTGCCGCTTGAAATAGCGATTGACCACCTTGATCAGGTAATCGACTTCGCTTGCCTCGGCGGCCACTTCCTCGGGCCTGCCTTCGTAGGGAATGTCGGTGGTGCCGATCAGCGCCAGATCGTTCTCGTAGGGGTTGACGAAGATCACCCGCTTGTCGTTGTTCTGGATGAGATAGGCCTGCCGTCCCTCCCAGAATTTGGGCACGACGATGTGGCTGCCCTTCACAAGGCGAACATTGCGGGTGGAATTCTGCCCAGCGACGCGGCTGACAATGTCGTTGACCCATGGCCCTGCCGCATTGATCAGTGCGCGCGCCCGGACTTTCGTGACCGCACCCGTGCGGCCATCCTGCATGTCGATCGACCACAGGCCATTTTCGCGTCGTGCCGCAATGCATGCAGTACGAGTCAAAACCGTCGCGCCGCGCTGCCTGGCGTCCAGAGCGTTGAGCAACACCAGCCGCGCATCGTCGACCCAGCAGTCGGAATATTCGAAGCCGCGCTTGAATTCGTCCTTGATCGGCGCGCCTTCCGGCGACGTACTCAGATCAAGTGTCCTGGTTCCCGGTAGCCGCTTGCGGCCGCCAAGGTGGTCGTAGAGAAACAGTCCGAGCCGGACCAGCCAGGCTGGTCTGTCTTGCGGGCTGTGCGGAAGAACGAAGCGCATCGGCCAGATGATGTGCGGCGCTGCCTCGAGTAGCACCTCACGTTCGATCAGTGCCTCGCGAACCAGCCGGAATTCATAATATTCCAGATAGCGCAGACCGCCATGCACCAGCTTGCCGGAGCGCGAGCTGGTGCCTTGAGCGAGATCGTCTTTTTCGCACAGGATAACGGACAGCCCGCGCCCTGCCGCGTCACGCGCTATGCCGGCCCCATTGACGCCGCCGCCGATCACGAAGAGATCGACGACATCTGTTGGATTGCTCAAGATCTTGCTCCTGTGCGGTGCGCCATGCCCTTCCACACCGGCCGAAGCG
This sequence comes from Mesorhizobium sp. M0830, assembly GCF_040319965.1. Lineage (NCBI taxonomy): Bacteria > Pseudomonadati > Pseudomonadota > Alphaproteobacteria > Hyphomicrobiales > Phyllobacteriaceae > Mesorhizobium > Mesorhizobium sp. M0830. Next base: position 34,154 of record NZ_JAMYOR010000016.1, read on the forward strand.
CTCGGTGCGCCGCAACGAAGGAAGGGAAGAGCGCATCGTAGGTTTGCGATAGCACCTCATCATAGGCATCGCAGTCGCCGAGAAGCGGCGTCACCCACTCGGCGGCGCAGTCTTCCATCGAGCCGTAGACGCCGAGGCCGACCGCGGCCATCATCGCGGCACCTGCAGCGCCGGCTTCCTGGCGGCTGCTCGTTCGGACTTGCGCCCGTGTCGCCGCCGCGATGATGCGGCGCAAAGACGGGCTGCGCGCGGCGCCGCCCGACAGGCGAATCTCGCTCGGCACGGGACCCATCGCCTGGTAGCAATCGCGGGCTGCGAAGGCCAATCCCTCAAGGACGGCGCGCGCCAGATCGCCAAAGCCGTGCTTTACCGAAACTCCGATGAACCCCGCGCGTGCATCGGGGTCGACGAATGGTCCGCGTTCGCCAGCCAACGATATGTAAGGCTGGTAAATCAGCGATGCCGGCTCGGATGCTTCCACCCAGACATCGAGTGCCTTCAGCAAATCATCATGAGAAGGTTTGCCGCCAGCCGTCGCGAGCACATCGCGCGCCAGGCCAAGCAGCCAGTCGATGTTGAGCGTCGCCGCCATGTTGGACTGCAATTGTGCGAAGCCGCCTGGAATAGGCATGGCGATGGTGTAGCCGGAGCCATTATCGTTCAGCACGACATCGCCGGGAGCGGCTGCGAAGCGCGTGTGGATGCCGGTCGAGCCAATCACCGTGCAGCCGACATTGCCTGAGGGATCATAGAGGCCGGCTCCGAGAGCCGTCATGACCATATCCACGTAACCCAGCACCACCGGTGTGCCTGCGAGCAGGCCGGTCTCTGCCGCCGCCGATCGTGACAAGGCATGATGGTCGATGGTGCCTTCCAGCATGGGAGGCAGAAGGCGGCGATGCGTCGTCAGATCCAGGATGTCGAGGACCTCGTCGGAATAGCTGCGCGACCGAAAGTCTCCGAAAGTGAATGTCCCTTCCGAAGGATCCGTGGCGCGTTCGCCCGTCAATTTGAAGTAGAGCCAATCCTTGCAATGCAGTGCGGTGGCAGCCCGCTCCAGCATGGCCGGACTGTTCTTTTTCATGAAGGCAAGCTGGGCACCCTGCTGGCAGGAATTAAGTCCCGTGCCGGTCAGCTCGAATCGCCGGCGATCCCTGGGATCGGCACGCATCTCGTCCACCAGATGTCCGGCGCGGGCGTCGAGCCACAGCCATGCGCGCGAGACCGGCAAGCCGTCGCCATCGATCAGCCAGGTTCCGTCGCCCTGCCCGGTGATGGCAACCGCCGCGGTTCGTTGCGCGAGGTCGGGGATCTTGGCCGCGAGATCGCGCACGGTCCGCGCCATGTCGCGCCACGTCTGGTCGAGGTCCTGCTCGGCGCCGCCGCCTTCCAGCGTGACGAAGCTGTTGGGCACCGACGTCATGGCGAGCTGCCGCCCGGACAGATCGAAAGCGACCGATTTGATCACCGACGTTCCCGCGTCGATGCCGATCAGCAGGTCTTTCATGCCGCAAATTCCGGTTGGTTAAGAAGGCAGTTCACGAGGGCGATTTCGCAGAAGAGGCAGGGAGTGTCCGCAAGGACACCCCCTGTTCAGGTTTCACTCCGACAGCACGAAGGGTGCGGTGTACTTGTCGACATTGTCCTTGGTGATGAGAAGGCAATCGAACAGCTGCTTCTCGGTCGCCGCGCCTGTGGCGCCGGTCTTGATGAACGAGTCCGCCTGCTGCACGGCCTTGGCCGAGAAGATGGCAACCGGCTGCAGCACGGTGTACTGCAGTTCGCCGGACTTGATCGCCGCAACCGCATCCGGGGAGCCGTCGAAGCCGCCGACCTTGATGCCAGCCAGCTTGCCGGCTTCCTTCAGCGCCGCAACCGCGCCGAGCGCCATTTCATCATTGCCGCTGATCACGGCGATGATATTGGGATTGGCCTGCAGCATGCTCTGCATCTTGTCGTGGCCCTGGGTCCGATCCCAGTTGGCGACCTGCGAAGCGGCCTTCTCGAGGTCCGGATACTGGCTCAGCACAGTTGCGTAGCCGTTCGAGCGCGTCGCGGCGTTGTTGTCCGACGGGGCGCCGAGCAGTTCGACATATTTGCCCTTTTCGCCGACTGCCTGCACCCACTGCTGGGCACCGAGAGCGGCACCCTGCGCGTTGTTGGAGACGAGCTGCCCCTTGGCGAGGCCCTCCTGGTTGATCTCGGCATTGACGAGGAAAACCGGGATGTTGGCGGCAATCGCCTTCTTCACCGCACCGACGGAGCCGTCAGCGTTGGCCGGATCGAGAATGATGGCCACCGACTTGTTGGTGATGGCGGTGTCGATCAGGTTGCTTTCCGTGTTGGTGTCGCCCTTGTGGGCGCCGACATTGGCCGTGTAGCCGAGCTTCTCGGCCTCGGCCTTGGCGACGTTGCCCTCGGTGAGCCAGTAGGGATTGGCCGGATCGTTGACGATGATCGAGATCAGACCCGCGGCAGAAGCGGCGGCCGTGAACCCGACGACCATCGCGGCCGCAAGCAGACTTTTCAGCATGGTTTTCATGTATATTCCTCCAATGATTACGCGGTGTTGCTGCCAGTCACCTGGCAGTCTTCCCTTGGGCAGGATTGGCCGCTTCGGCCTTCCCCCGTTTCTGAGAAGTCGGTTGGCCACCTGTAGCGCTTGGGAGCTTGCTGCGGCGGCGATACTGAACGGCATTGAGCAGCACGGCGAGCACGATGACCGCGCCCGTGAACACTGTCTGCCAGTAGGATGAGATGCCGATGATCACCAGACCGTCGGACAGGAAGCCGATGACGAAGGCGCCGAGCAGGGTTCCGCGGATGTTGCCGCGCCCGCCGGTCAGTGCCGCGCCGCCGATGACGACGGCCGCGATGGCCGTCAGTTCGTAAGTGGTGCCTGCGGTCGGTCCTGCCGATGTCAGCTGCGAGGACAGGATCAGGCCGGCAATGGCGGCGCAGATGCCTGACAGCACATAGACGGAAATCTGCACCGTCTTGACCGGAACGCCGGACAGTTCGGCCGCGCGTTCATTGCCGCCCGAGGCATAGAGCCAGCGCCCGAAGGCGGTGCGGTTCAAGACGATGCTGCCGATGAGCGCGATGACCACGAGAACCACCACGCCGGTTGGCACGCCGAACAGGCGGTTGAAGCCAAGCGCATCGAAGCCGGTGTTTCCCAGCTCCGGTTTACCACCGAGATTGTTGTAGGTCAGGCCACTGGTCATCAGCAGCGCCAGGCCGCGCGCCATGTACATGACGCCCAGTGTCGCGACGAAGGCCGGAACCTTGAAGCGCGCGATGAGCACGCCGTTGATCAGCCCGACGACGGCGCCCAGCATGCAGGCAAGCACGGCGACCACCCAGACCGGCGGATAGAGAACGACGCCCAGCCAGGTCAGCGTCATGCCCTGCATCAGGAAACCGGCAACCACACCGGCAAGCCCGAGCGTCGATCCCACCGACAGGTCGATGCCGCCATTGAGGATGACGAGCAGCATGCCGACGGCGAGAATTCCGAAGATGGCGACATGCGAGGCCATGGTCAGGAAATTCGCCACCGAAAGGTAGTAGGGCGACAGGAACGAGAAGACGACGATGATCACGATCAGGGCAAAGAATGCGCGGCCCTCGAGCAGCAGCTTGGCGAGATCGAAGCCTTCGCCGCCCGCGCTTGGACTGGATTGTTTTCTGGCCTGGCTGACATCGGTCATGGTCTGGGCTCCGAAATTCCTGGTGATCAGGCGACCACGGCTTCGCCGGAGGCGGCCATGATCTGCTCTTTGGTGGCGTTGGCGCCGAACTGCGCTGAAATCCTGCCCCGGCGCATGACGACGATGCGGTGCGCGATGCTGAGGCACTCGTTGACCTCAGAGGTCGAGAAGACGACCGCAAGGCCCTGCGCGGCGCGTTCGCTGAGCAAGCGGAAGACCTCGGCCTTGGCGCCGACATCGATGCCCCGGCTCGGCTCGTCGAGAAGGATAACCTTGGGGTTGGTCGTCAGCATCTTGCCGATGACCACCTTCTGCTGATTGCCGCCCGACAGCGATCCGATCATGGCGTTGCCACCGGCGGTCTTGATGGTCACCTTGCGGATCGAATCCTCGACCAGCCCACGCTCCCTGGTGCGGGACAGAAACAGCCCCTTTGCGAACGCTTCGATGCTGGCAAGCGAGAGATTGCGGCCGACGGTCATGGTCTGCACCAGCCCGTCGCGCTGACGGTCCTCGGGGACCAACACCAGTCCCTTGGCGATGCGCTGGGCAATACTCAGTCCCGAGACGTCCTCGCCTTCCAGAAGCGCGCGGCCGCCCGCCATCGGCACCCGTCCGGCGACCGCTTCCAGCAATTCCGTGCGCCCGGCGCCCATCAGCCCATAGATGCAGACGATCTCGCCCGCTCTGACGTCCAGCGACAGATGATCGACGACGGAATAACCGGAGCCCGAAGTGTCGACGACGCTGACATCCTCGATCGACAGGGCGACCTCGCCGAACGCATGACCGGTCGGCGGCGAACCGAGATCGAAGTTCTCGCCGACCATGTTTCGCACGATCCATTCGAGGTCGATATCCTTGGCCTCTGCCGTCGCCGTGATCGCGCCGTCGCGCAGGACGACGGCGTAGTCGGTGATCTGCAGCGCCTCTTCGAGATGATGCGATATGTAGACGATGGAGACGCCGCGGCTGGTCAAATCGCGGATCACTTTGAACAGCACCTCCACCTCTGCGGCGCTGAGCGCCGAGGTCGGTTCGTCCATGATCAGGATACGGGAATCGACCGACAGCGCCCGCGCGATCTCGACGATCTGCTGCTGCCCGAGGCGCAGATCCTCGACCAGGGTCATCGGATCGATGTCCTCCTCGAGATCGGCCATCAGCGCGCGCGCCTGGCGCGACTCTTCGGCGAAGTCGAGGCCGGTCCTGGTGCGCAGTTCGCGGCCCATGAAGATGTTGTCGCGTACGCTGAGGTTCGGCGCCAGGCTGAGTTCCTGGTGGATGATCGAGATGCCGCGATCGCGCGCGTCCGAGGACGACGAAAAACTGACGAGATTGCCGTCGAGCACGATGTCGCCCGACGTCGGCGTGACGACGCCGGACAGGATCTTCATCAGCGTCGACTTGCCGGCGCCATTTTCTCCGAACAGCGTCGTGACCTTGCCGCGATGGATGTCGAAATTGACGCCCCTGAGGGCATGGACGCCGCCATACGACATGACGATGTTGCGCGCCGAAAGCACGGCGTCGCCATTCGCAGCCGGTTTCATTTGACGTCCAGCCTCACGGGAGTGACCAGCCAGCTTTTCGGATTGACCAGCTTGAACGCGCCGACAACCGAAACGGTCTTGCCGGCCAAGCTGCTCGTGTCGACCTTTGCCAGGACTTCCTTCTTCATCTCGTTGTTCAGCGCCGAGCCGGCGTCCTGGTATTCGATCTGGTTGGTGAATTGGCCGAATGTGATCTTGCCGGTGGCGTCGCGCAGTTCGGTGCCGTTGATCGCCGGTCCCGTCTGCACGCGAATCATCAACGTGTCGGGCAAACCGTCGACTGCGACCTTGTAGATGCCCGATTTTCCTTCGCCGACAACGCCAGTGAACTTGACCGAAATGACTGGCCCCACACCTGCAGGCACGCCGTATTCCTTCTCGGCCGTCGCCCTGTCCTTGGCGATCGCCGTCGCCACTGTCACGGCGTCGGCGGCACGGGTCTCGACATCGGCCTGCACCTTGGGAAATTCCGACTTGCCGTAATCCGCGGCGGAGAAGACGGCGCTGCGGACGTCACCGGCGGAGCCGATCCTGACCACCTTGGTGTCGAGCGCCATGGCGCCAAGCAGGACAACGACCGCAACGCCAGCCAGTATCCGACGCAAGCCGGGCGAGGCCTGCCGGGTCGATGCGGTGGCAGCCTTCGCACTCATGACGCAACCACCTGCAAGGTAGATCTGCCGTTGTCACGCATTTGACGATCCTCCGTTCACATGGCGCTTTGCACCATTGGACTGGTTCTTTTCGACCAGAGCGCGGGCAGTGCTTTCATCGGTGATCAGGCCGCTCAGATAACGGCTTTCGAGCACCGCTTTGATCGCGCGCACTTTCACCTTGCCGCCAGCGACGGCGACGATCCTGCGGCCTTTCAACTGATCCCGTGGAAGCGCCAGAATTCGCTCCGACAGCGCCGTTTCCACCGGGCGTCCCTTGTCATCGAAGAAGTGGGCGAGCAGCTCGCCAACGCCGCCGTCGCGTTTGACCTCATCGATTTCGGAATGTTCGATCATGCCGGTAGCGACCAGCGAAGCTTCCCGCATGGCGGTTCCTATGCCGACGAACATCAGGTCGGATCGGCTTGCGAGAGCGAAGACATCGCTGATGCCGCGCTGGCCAAGCAGCACCTCACGGTCCTCGGCCGTGTTGGCGACGAAAGGCACCGGCATCACATAGGCCTGCGCGCCGGTCCGCTCGGCCAGGCGATGCATGACATCGTGCGGGTTGGCCGCGAATTTGCGCGTCACGCCGCCGAGCAGCGAGACGAAACGGATATGGGCGGCAGCGGTCCGCGTCAGATACTCGACGCTTGCCGCGAGGGTACGACCATGGCCGACGCCGATCAGCATGTCCTCGCCGCGATCGATCTCGCGCTTCAGAAACTGCGCGCCGGCGATGCCAAGCGCCTTAAGAGGCAGATCGTCCTGATCGAGATCAGGAACGACCTCGCAGTAATCGAGCCCGTAAGCATCGATCAGCTGCTGCTCGAGGTCGATGCATTCGCCGACGTCGCCGTCGATAATCACTCTGACCAGGCCATCCTGAGTGGCCCGGGTGATGAGCCGATGCGCCTTGAGGCTGGTCAAGCCGAGCCGTTTGGCCACCTGGGCCTGTGTGAGACCGCCGGCATAGTGAAGCCAGGCCGCGCGGGTGGCGAGGCTGGATTCATGGTCGCGGTTAGCGGTTCCGCCGGATTTCAAGCCATCTCCTCCCCAGGATGATATTATTATCTTTGTGTGCAAAAATTTTCACATCCCTGCATCGCTGTCAATCCCTCGCCGGATTTGGCCTACGGGGAATTCTGTGTGGCCCTATTAGGAGGTCTGCATATTGGGTGATCATAATGATGTGTTATTTTAACGTCAATCGATGTTATCTCGCTTCAATACCATCGAGACAGCAACCGGTATTTGCTGCCGATCTTCAAACTAAATGTCTGTTTTCAATCATTTATGCCCGGCGGCACATAAATCCCAATCAGGCTGTGTTGCGTTGTGTTGCCCGTGCGACGTAGCCATGGGCAAACCGATAGGATTGCCTTGAGAAATGCCATCGGCATTGCCCGATGACGCGATCAGGCCAGCCGCATCAGGTTGCGGCCCTTGAGCTCCACAACGGCGGCTTCGACTTCCCGCGCGATGCGCCCAGCACTCCAGCCCAGCGCCCTTCCGGCGATCGACGCGATCTCCTGCAGGTCCCGGCCTGTCAGGGAACCTGATATCGCCAGTGTGCTGCGACGCATGACGATATCGGCCAGATGTTCGACGAACTCGCTGCGGACGATGTAGTCGATTTCCGACTTTCTGTAGCCTTCGGAGTCCGGCAGATCGCCCTCATCGTCCAGTTCGTGCCCGGCAATCTCCAGGGCTCTGGTTCCGTAGCGCGAGAGCAATTCATCGAGACGCCATTCCTCGATGCCCGTTTCCGACCGTGCCCGGGCCAGCCAGTCCGCGCGTGCCGCCGCATCAGCTGGAAAATCCCTGCCGCCGCCAATCGGCATGGCTTGCGTTGAAACCTCGCGCTTGCGCTGCAGGCGACCGAGCACGGTGTCGGCGACTTCCTCGGCAAAGCCACGGAACGTCGTCCATTTGCCGCCGACCAGCGAAATGACCGCGAAAGGTCTGTCCTGGTCCGGCTCGGCGATCGGTGACGAGTGATCGCGGCTGATCAGCCCGGGCACCGATGCCTCCGACGAAGGCAGCGGCCTGATGCCGCTATAGGCGTAGACGATCTGGTCGCGCTCGAACGCCATGCCCGGCAGCAGCGTTCGCACGCTGTCGAGCAGATACTCGACTTCGTCAGGCTCGCAGCGCACTTCGTCGGGACTGTCGGCCTTGATGTCGGTGGAGCCGACCAGCGCCAGGCCGAGATAGTCGTAGACGAGGCAGATACGGCCGTCGTCGGCCTCGAAATAAAGCATGCGCCCGGCAAGGTTTCTGACCAGTTCGTCATGCCTCAGCAGGATATGAGAGCCCTTGGTACCGCCGATCATCTTCGAGGGCGCGCCAAGCAGATCGTTGACACGGTCGATCCATGGACCGGCGGCATTGACCACCAGCTTCGGCCGCACGAGAAAGGCGGCGCCGTTTTCCGGCTGGAATGTCAGTATGCCATTGGACGAGGCCACCAGCGCTGTGTAATTCGCGCTGGCCGAGGCTGCGTTCGCCTGCAGCCCATCGAGGATCAGCTCGAGCACCAGCCTTTCGGGGTGGCTTATCTTGGCGTCGTAGTAGGTGCCAGTGGCGACGATCGAAGGATTGAGCGCCGGCATCGCGCTGAGCGCCTGGCGCCGCCCGACCATGCGGTGGCGCGGCATGACCTGGTTTCGCGAGCCATAGAAATCATAGATCATCAGGCCGACCTTGATCAGGATGGCACCGCGGCTGCGCGGTGCGCTGGTCGAGCCGAACAGCGTTCGCAGCGCCGCCAGAATGCCCTTGCTCCAGGAAAAGATTGGGATGACGGTCGGCAGCGGACTGACATAGTGCGGCGCGTTCTTCAAAAGCAGATTGCGTTCGAGCGTCGACTGCGCCACCAGCCCAAACTCGCCGGTTTCGAGATATTTCAAACCGCCATGAATGAGCCGCGATGGCGCGGCACTTGTGCCTGAGCCGAAGTCCGCCTTGTCGACGATCAGGCAGCTGACGCCCTGCGCGCACAGATCGCGAAACAGGCCCGCTCCGTTGATGCCGGCGCCGAGAATGATGACGTCGACCTCGCCTGTCCCCGCCATGGTAGCCAAACGCCCTGCGGGGTTTCCCGTACGTGCTGCTTCCGTTGGGTTCATGGCGCTTTCGTTTTGACGATGCGCAGCTTGACGCCGGCCCGTTCGAGCGCTTGCGCCCGCGCATCGCCCAGGCCTTCGGTCGCCAGCACGACGTCGAAACTGGTCAGATCGTCGAAGACGTGCAGTGCGATCCTGTCGAACTTTGCGTGATCGACCAAAAGGATGCGCTTGACCGATGCGACCATCATCGCCTGCTTGACCCGCACGACATTGGGGTCCTGGATGAAGGCGGTGGTTCCGGTGATGGCCGAAGCCGAACAGATCAGCACATTGGCGCGCAATTGCGCCACGGCGTTCTCGCAGACGATGCCGATATAGGCATTGTAGGTGACGTGGTACTGGCCGCCGAGACAGATGAAGTCGATGTCGTCGACATTGGTCAGCAGCGACGCCGTCGCCACCGAGTTGGTGATGACGGTCAGCGGCCTGACGTCGAGCAGCAGCGTGGCGACGGCATTTGCCGTGGAGGAATCGTCCAGCATCACCACCTGGCCGGCTTCGACATAATCCAGTGCTACCCGCGCCAGCGCATCCTTTTCGGCGCGATTGACCGTCACCCGGTAGCGGAAGGCGCTTTCGTAGAGGCCGGAAGGCTGAACCGTCACCGCACCGTGCAGCTTGCGCAGCACGCCCTGCTGCGCCAGCCGGTCGATGTGCCGGTGGATGGTCATGCGCGATACGCCGAAATGCTCGACCAGATCGTCTATGCGCACCTGGCCGAGCTTGATCACATAGTCGGCGATCTCTTCGCGTCGCTCGTCGGCCTTGATCATGTTGCTCCCCCAGTGTCTTGCCGCGCCAGCTTCTCGATCTCCGGCCAAAGCGGTTCGAGCGCACCGGCTATGCGGCCATAGAGGGAAAAGCGCTGGTTGAACACAGCACTTGAGGCCGGCACTGGCTGGTATTGGCGCGCCGTCATGCCGACCTGCCTGGCACCTTGTTGCGGCGTCGCGAATATGCCGACCGCGGCACCCGCGCAAAGGGCAGCGCCAAAGGCCGCGGCCTCATCGGTCGAGGTGACGGTGACCGGGGCATTCAGCACATCGGCAAACATCTGGACAAAGGCCGGATTGCGTGAACCGCCGCCGGTCAGGCGGATTTCGCTGACAGCAAAACCCTCGCGCAAGGCTTCGACATGGGTGCGATGATTGAAAGCAATGCCCTCCAGAACCGCCTTGAGCATATCGCCGCGATCGTGCCAGCCGTGAAGGCCGACAAAGCTGCCACTGGCGACATCGCCAAACGGGGAGCCGAACAGATAGGGGTGAAACAGGATGGTCGACCGCTTCTTCAGCGCCACGTCGATCTCTGCTGCCAGCAACTCATGGATCGAGCCGCCATCGACCGATGCCTTTTCCTGCTCCGAACGGCAAAACGTGTCGAGAAACCAGTCATAATTTGCGGTCGAGGCCGGCGAGATCGCCATATTGTTCCAACGGCCCGCGTCGATGGCGTTGCGGCAGAACCAGCGCGGGTCGACGCGCGGTTCCGAAGAGACGACTTCGTTGATGGAATAGGTCCCGGCGACGATGGCGAGCACGCCCTCCTCATGGCCGCCCATGCCGAGGGCGGAGGCGGTCACGTCGTGCAGGCCGCACGCGACGGGTGTCCCCTTGCGAAGGCCAGTCACTTCGGCGGCCTCAGCAGTGACGTGGCCGACTATGTCAGCCGAATGCGCCATCGGCGGCAGCGCGTCGAAAAGACCGTCCAGTCCGAAGATGCGCATCGCTTCCGGCGCGAAGGCTTGCGTGCGGACATCCGTGAATGAGGTGCTGGCCTCGGTACGGTCGGTGCCGATCGTGCCCGACAGGCAAAAGCGCAGCCAGTCCTTGCAGGCCAGTATATGCCAGATGCGCCCGTAGCGGTCTGGCTCGTTCTTCCTGATCCAGGCTAGCAGCGCCGATGGCGCCGAGACGTGCGGCGCCTGGCCGGTGCGCGCCAACGCATCTTCGAAGACCCCGTCCGCCGACCATTGTTCTACAATCTCGCCGGCGCGGCTGTCGAGCGACAGGATTCCAGGCCCCAGCGGCCGACGATCCTGGTCGAGCAGGTAGAGACCGTCGCCATGCGCGGTCGCCGCCACCGCCCTGATATCGTCTGCCGGGCGGCCACAGAGGGCGATCGCCTCCTTGATTGCGTCGGCGGTGGCCTGCCAGAGGCCGGCCATGTCGCGCTCCACCCAGCGCGCATGGGGCATCGATTGCGGCACCCGCCGACGCGCCACGGACAACTGAGTGCCACCGGTATCGAAGATCACCGCCTTGGTAACCGTGAGACCGTTATCGATTCCGAGCAAACTGGGCACGGTCACCGCCTCTTTCAGCGACTGGCAATGCGCACTGCAAGCTTATCCTGCAGGCTGGGGCAAGGGTGACAGACATAGCGGCGATCGACGAGCAACGGTGATACAAAAGCGATGGCATCCAACGGATTAACGAACCATACCGTGATGTTAACTTAACGTCAATCTATGCGACAACGCTTTTGAAGCACATGTCAAATTTGAGCCTCAACGCTTATAGCGTTCTGATTTAATTAGCTTTTTTGGCGCTAGAAAATCCCACCCGGAACGTTAAATCGGCCGGCGACCACCATCGATTAATCCGCAAAGCCGGAGCATGGCAACTGCAACAGAGCGAAAACCGTCGCGACAGCAGGCACCTTCCCCATCCGAGAAACATCCAAATTACATCGAGGGGGACCATCCGCAATGAGAGTCAAACTGCATCGGTATGGCTGTCTGGATCGGATGCACCCGCTTCCATTTGGCAAAGAACCCCGCGACCGTTTACGGTCGCGAGGCGTTGGGAGCGTTCTCGGGAAAAGCTGTGGTCAGATGTTGGCGAGCAACTCGTTGACGCGGCTTTCCATGTCGGCAAGGGCGGCATCGACGTCTTTCTGGCCAGTGATTGCGGCGCTCATCTCTTCGCCGACAATGTCCTGGATCGCAAACTGACGCTGCACGGCTGACGGCAGCGGCCTGCCGAGATCGGCGACAGCGGCGATCGTGTTGCGATGCGGCAGCGCCTTGAAGGCGTCCGAGGTGATGATGGCCTTGTATGCCGGCAGGTGGCCGGTGCGCGACCATTCGAAGTCGTTGTCGGCGAAGAACTTCAGGAACTTGCCGATGGCCGCGGTCTGTTCAGGCGTGCGGTCCTTCTGCGAGACTGCCCAGGTGTGGCCATCGGCATATTGCGCATGGGCACCGCCAAAAAGCTGCGGATATGGGTACACAGCGTAGCCGCCTTTGTTGAGCGCCGTGCCCTTGGTTTGGGACTGGGCATTGTTGTCGCCGACGACCCATGTGCCGTTGAGCTGAACGCCACCGTCACCGGCAAGAAAAGCGTTGATCGCGCCGCCGTAGTCGAGATCCTTGGTGGTGTAGCCCTTGTCGAAGATCGCCTTGTACATCTCGATGACCTTCTTGGCTTCCGGTGTATTCAGCTTCACATGCTTCGGATCGGCAAAGAAGTCGGAATCCTGTTGAAAGAGATAGGTGTAGAGATTGCGCGTGTAGAGTGCCGTCTCATTAGCCAGGTTCTGAACGAAGTAGGGCTTGCCGGTCTTCTGCTTGAACTGTTCGGCCTGGGCGAGCAATTCCTCGGGCGACTTCGGAAGCATCGGCGTGCCGTCGGCATTGACGAGCCCGGCCTGTTTGAAGAGATCCATGTTGATGTGATAGAGCATCGTCCAGCTGTCGATCGGCAGGCCGTAGATCTTGCCGTCTTTGGTGGCGCCGTTGCGCGCTGCATCCGTGAAGGCTTCAGGTGTGACGCCGACGGACTTCAAGAGATCGTCGAGCGGCATCAACAGCCCCTTCGACTGGTAGTCCGACAGTGCGGATTCATGGATGGTGACGATGTCCGGGGCATCGCCCGAAGCGAATTGCGCGGTCAACTGGTCATAGCCCGGCCATTCCACGGTGCTGACGCTGACATGGACGTCGGGGTTGTCGGCGTTGAACTTGTTGATCAGCGAGGTGATGATGCCGCATTCACCAACAGCTTTGGTGACATCGGTGTTGGTGCCGAAATCGGCATCGCAGGCACCGAAAAAGCGCTGTACCGTCAGCTCCGTTGCTGCAAAGCCTGGGCTGGCGAGCATCATTACCCCCGCGGAGACCGCGGCAAACAGTATTTTCTTCATTCTCATGTCAGTTCCTCCTACTGAGTTCCGCCACTCCACACTGGATTGGCGTCATGCTTTCCATCGCTGCGGCGCACCCTGCAATTTTCGTTATCGGACCGCGGCGCCAGAGACGGCGGTGACGATGTATTTCTGGAAAAAGAGGTAGACGATCAGGATCGGCGCGCCGGCGAACACCGCCTGCGCCATCAGGAAGCCGATGCCTTCGGACTGGGCGAAATTCGTCTGTGTCGAAGCCATGCCGACGGTTAGCGTGTACATGTCCTTCCTGGTTGCCGAGATCAGCGGCCACAAATAGTCGTTCCAGGCACCGAGGAAGGTGAAGATGCCGAGCGTTGCCTGCGCGGGCACGGTGAGCGGCAGCAGCACCTTCCAGAAGGTCCGGAACCGGCTGGCATTGTCCAGCATGGCGGCTTCGTCCAGCTCCTTCGGGATGGCCTTGAAATATTGGGTCATCAGGAAGACGCCGAACGAAGCCGACAGGCCGGGGAGAATGAGCCCGTGATAGGTGTTGTGGAACTTCAGTATGCTGAAGATCTGGTGGCGGGCGACGAGCACGGCCTGTTCCGGCACCGCCAGACCGAAGAGCACGATCACGAACAGGATGTTTTTGCCGGGGAAGTTCAGACGTGCAAACCCATAGCCGGCGAGCGACGACAGGACCAGGGTACCGAGTGTCAGCCCGCCCGAGACGATGATGCTGTTGAGCACCCAGAGAAATACCGATGACGTGCCGATGGTGTTGATGTAGTTCCTGAGCGTGTAGGGTACGCGAAAAACCGAATTCGGATCGGCCATCAACTCGGCATTATCCTTGAGCGACAGGCCGATGACCCACAGAACCGGCGCGATCATGGCGATCGAAAGCAGGATGACGAGGGCCAGCAACACGCGGTCGCCAAACGCGCGTCCCTTGATGGAAACGGCTGGGGCGCTCATGCCTGATCCGCCTTGTTGCGTGCGACGAGGTATTGGGCCATGGCCGCGATCAGGATCAGAATGAACAGGACCTCCGATGCCGCGGCACCCATGCCCAGATCCCAACGACGGAACGCGGTGTCATAGATGTAGAGCACGATCGGCTTGGTGAGGTTGTTCGGGCCGCCGCGCGTCATCAGCCAAGCCTGGCCGAACAGCTGAAATTGCAGCACGATCTGGATAATGATCACCAGGATGAAAGTGCGTTTGATCGACGGCAGCGTGATCGAGCGCAGCGTCTGCCAGCGATTGGCATTGTCCAGGGCTGCCGCCTCGTAAACATCCTGCGGGATCTGCTGCAGGGCCGAGAGAAACAGCATCATCGGCAAGCCAATGCACCACCAGACGGTGGCAATGGCGATACCGATCATCGCGAGGCTGGGGTCGGAAATGAAGGCCGGGGCGGTTGCGCCGAACCATCCGTAGATCGTCGACAGCAGGCCGACATTCGGAATGAACACGATGCGCCAGATCAGTGTGACGATCGTGACCGACAGCACCGAGGAAGAAAAGAACAAGGTCCGCAGCACAGCGGCGGTGCGCGTGCGGCGGTTGAGGCAAAGCGCGAGAAAAAGGCCGATCAGCGCCAGCGTCGGCACTGTCAGAATGACGAAGTAGAAGGTGTTCCAGACCGATTGCAGGAAGACCTTGTCGTGAAACAGCCTGACATAATTGCCGAGACCGACAAAATCTCCGGACGAGAACGTGTCGGCTTTGTGGAAGCTCAGCCACATCCCCCAGAGGAGCGGAAAGATGAGCAGCGTCGTGAAGAAGAACAGGAACGGCGCGACGAAAACGAAGTTTCGCCATTGCGGCGCATAGATATCGACGCTTGGAGCCCTAACGCTCACGGCCGGCATCGCGGTCTGTGATATCGTCAGCGGGTCGGCCATATCAAGCCTCCCCCGCATGCCAGGCGCGGCCGGCCGCGCTGAACAGATGCGACTTCTGGCCGTCGAAGGCGAGCCCTACCTTGTGGCCGACCGCGACGCGGCTGTTGCCGACATCCGAGCCGACGATCTGCTGGCCATCGCCGAGACGAATGTAGATCAAGGTACGCTCGCCAAGCCGCTCGAGCACATCGACCACGCCATCGGCATTGCCCTGTCCGGCAGGAACGATGCGGACATCTTCCGAACGGATGCCGAAGCTGTACTTGTCATCGGCCAACAGGGCGGAAGAAATCGCGGTCCGAACCGATATACCGTCCGAAAACCTGGCCGTGGCGTTGCCACTCGATCTGTCGAGTGTCGCATCGATAAAGTTCATCGCCGGGGCACCGACGAAGCCGGCGACGAATTTGGTCGCGGGGCGCTCGTAGATTTCCATGGGAGAGCCGATCTGCTCGATCTTACGGTTGTTCATGACGACGATGCGGTCGGCGAGCGTCATGGCTTCGACCTGATCGTGAGTGACGAAGATCATCGTCGATTGCAGGCGCTGGTGAAGCTGGGCAAGTTCGAGGCGGGTGCGGGTTCGCAGCGCCGCATCCAGATTGGAGAGCGGCTCGTCGAACAGGAAGGCCTTCGGCTCCTTCACGATCGCACGGCCGATGGCGACACGTTGGCGCTGGCCGCCCGAGAGCTGGCCCGGTTTGCGCTCGAGCAAATGCGGCATTTCGAGGATGCGGGCGGCTTCGTTGATCCGCGCGTCAATGACCTCGCGCGACATGCCGATATTCTCAAGCCCGAAGGCCATGTTGTCGCGTACCGTCATATGCGGATAGAGCGCATAGGACTGGAACACCATGGCAATGCCGCGCTTGCCCGGCGGCAGATGATCGATACGTTCCTTGTTGATGGCGATCTCGCCGCTATCAACAGTTTCGAGGCCTGCGATCATGCGCAAAAGCGTCGATTTCCCGCATCCGGATGGACCGAGAAACACGATGAATTCGCGTGCCTTGATGGAGAGCGACAGATCCTCCAGCACCGACATGGCACCGAAGTGCTTGTTCACATTCCTGATTTCGATATCGGCCGTCACGTCGACGCTCCTCCTCAGCGCATGCACTTTCCGACAACACGCCCGAGGTCAGAGCTTCAGGCGTATCATCTGGTAGGAATAGGCCGGCAACGACAGGCTCAATCTGCCGTCAGCGACCGAGGCGCCCACTCCTTTCCTGGGGCCGACATTGCCGGGATTCCCGGCTGAATTGACGGCTTTGAGATCGGCGTGCGTCATCATCTGGTGATCAACGATATCAGCCGCGCCGAAACCAGTGATGTCGATCACGGTTTCGATCGCCTCGCTCGAATGGCGGTTGACGGCGAAGAAGGTGACATGGCCGGTTTTGGTGTCGTGCACGCCGGCCACATCGACATAGGAAACGTCGCCCGCGACGGCGGATTTATAGGTCGGGCTGTCCACCTTGAGATCCAAAGCATTGCCGCGGCCGTAGATCGAAGCATAGAGATAGGGATAGAATATCGTCTGGCGCCATGCCGGGCCGTTGGGAACGGTCATGATCGGTGCAATGACGTTCACCAGTTGCGCCAGGCAGGCGATCTTGACCACATCGGAACGACGGATGAAGGTGTTGAGGATCAAGCCGACCTGCAGCACGTCCTCGAAATTGTAGATGTCCTCGAGCAGCGGCGGCGCAAAGGGCCAGCCGTCATTGCCGCCAAGGATCTTCTTGTCCTGCTCCTTGGAATGATACCAGACGTTCCATTCGTCGAACGAGATGTAGACCTGCTTGCTTGAGCGCTTCTTGGCCTTGATATAGTCGATGACGCCGGCGACCGAGACGATGTAGTCGTCGAGCTTCTCGCTCATTGCGAGATAGTTCGGCGCGTCATTGGCTTGGTTGTCGAAATACATATGCAGCGAGATGTAGTCGACCTCGTTGTAGGTGTGGTCGAGCACGGTCGCTTCCCATTCGGGATAGGTCGGCATCTTGGCATTAGAAGAGCCGCAGACCACCAGTTCGAGCGACTTGGAGAAGGCGCGCATCGCCTTGGCGGTCTCATGGGCCAAGCGGCCATATTCGTCGGCGGTCTTGTGGCCGATCTGCCAGGGGCCATCCATTTCGTTGCCTAGGCACCACAGCTTGACGTCGAAGGGCTCCTTGCGGCCGTTGGCGATACGCTTGTCGCTCCACTCACTTCCGCCTGGATGATTGGTGTATTCGAGAAAGTTGCGGGCTTCGTCGAGGCCACGCGAACCGAGATTGACGGCAAGCATCATCTCGGTGTTGGCGGATGCGCACCAGTCGGCAAATTCATGCAGGCCGACTTCGTTGCTTTCCGACGTGTGCCAGGCGAGGTCGAGGCGCACCGGGCGCTCTTCCTTGGGGCCGACGCCGTCTTCCCAATTGTAGGCTGAAACGAAATTGCCGCCGGGATAGCGGACGATCGGAACGTTGAGTTCCCTGACCAGATCGATAACGTCTTGACGCATGCCATTGGCATCCGCCGTCGGGTGGTCCGGCTCATAGATGCCGGTGTAAACTGCCCGCCCCAGATGCTCGATAAAGGATCCATACAGCCGCGGATCGATTTCCGAGACAACATAGCGCGGATGCGCCGTTACGGCTGCCTTCATGCATTCCTCCCACGATATCACAAATGATGATTTAAATCACCTTATTCGATATCAAAGGGAAGCAACGCTCATTCGTCAAGTCAAAAACATCCAAATGTCTGACAAAAGAACGGCGGCTTCGATCGTTAATTGAGGCAAGAGGCTGAAATTGCTGCACTATCTTTGAAACCCGATTTGATGATATCAACTGGTTTTGATTCTGAGCAGGATGTCCTGATCGTAATTTCCAAATCCCTTGCCGAAAATATTGATCCCGCCGGGACGCTCGGCGTCGTCCTTGACGCCGATACGGATGCGGATCGAATGATGGCTCTTGAGGTCGAGGACAGCGAGGCTGGTTTCAGAAATCCTGACACCGTCGACATAGGTGCCGTCAGCGGAAATTCGCCAGTTCTTCAGCTTGCCATATTGTGAGCCCTTGAGCTTCCACCAGGAGGGCGTGAAGACGCCGCGCTTGTCGCCGAAATCGCCAGGTGAGGTCCACGTTCCGACATCGATGCCATTGATCGTAAGCGTGATGTCCGAGGGCCAATCGGCGCTGGTGCCAGGCACTTCCGAGGACAGCTCCACCACCACTTCCAGCTCCGTAATCTCGGCATTGGCGAGCTTGGCATTGTTGGGGAACTGGTATTCTACAAAGCCGCGCGTGAACCACAGCAACCCGGCTTTCATGCGGTCCGGATCGAGAAAAGTGTTGGGCACGTCGAGCAGACCGATGATCCCATCCGGCGAACAGAGGCCGCAGGGCGCCGTGACCTCGAAACCGGTGTAAAGCCCAATCGGCATCGACACTTCGATCGCATCGTTCTTGACCGAACGATACTCGCTCTTGAAGACCACGAGCACTTCCTCGGCGGTCGGATAGCAGATTTTCTGGCTGCCCTTCTTCGCCTTCTGGTTCTCCGTGCGGATCAGGCCAGCATCCTCGAGCACCTGGATATTGGTCGAGACCGTCGATTGCGGCAGCGACAGCACGGCGGCGATGTCATTGACATTCATCGGCCCCTTCTCATGCAGCAATTTCAGCATGGAGATGCGTGCCAAAGAGGCCAGCCCCCTGAGGACGGCAATGCCCTCCTCAGGTTCGATCACAAGAAAATTGCGACTCATGGATGTGCCAGCCCTGTGCGAAATCTATATCCGAAATCACCTTGTATATCGGGATAATTGATTTAATCAATGCGTTGCCGGCTCCATGTCACTTCGGGCCGTAGATCCACAGGGCGGAGCCATAGCCGTATCGAGGCGAAAAGGACCCATGTGTCACAACGAAGCGCGACGCGGCGGAAGTGCTTGATCTTCGAGAAGAACCGCTGGAGGCGGCTGCGTTTGTGGTAGTCCACTTCCGGTTGGATTTGAGCGGAATGTTCGGAGTGTGCACGCCCTAAATATCGATGCGCTGCTCGCTGCCAGGGTCGAACAGGTTGATGCTCGCCGGATCGACGGCAAGGAATATTGGCTCTTTTCGCCGGCCTGCAAACCTCGGTGGCAAGCGTGCGATGATCGACTGCTCGCCAACCTGCACCGTCACCATGGTTTCAGGGCCGGTAGGTTCCACCACATCGATGACCCCCGTGACCGAAGCTTCATCGCGCGCAACTGCCTTTAGTTCTTCAGGCCTTACGCCCAGGATCACCGGGCGGTCGAAATCGACCTGTCGCTTGCCGGCCGGCATTGCGACCGACACGCCGGTCGCTGCGAAACGCACGCCGCTCGGGCTCGAGGCCAGTCGTCCAGGAAGGAAATTCATTGCCGGCGATCCGATGAAACTTGCGACGAAGATGTTGGCGGGCCGTTCATAGATGGTGCGAGGATCGGCCAGTTGCTGGATGTGGCCTCCCTTCATCACCGCCACCTTGGTGCCCAACGTCATTGCCTCGATCTGATCGTGTGTCACATAGACGATGCTCGTGCCGAGACGCTCGTGCAGGCGCTTGATCTCTGTGCGCATTTCCACACGAAGCTTGGCGTCGAGATTGGACAGCGGCTCGTCGAACAGGAACAGCTCGGGGTCGCGCACGATCGCCCGCCCCATTGCAACGCGCTGCCGCTGTCCTCCCGAAAGGTTGGCGGGGCGCCGGTCGAGCAGGTGCGAAATCTGCAGCAGTCGTGCCGCGTCGTCGACGGCACGCTTCCGCTGGGCTGCGTCCACGCCCCGCATTTCCAGTCCGAAGCCGATATTTCTCGCTACCGACATTGTCGGGTAAAGCGCATAGGACTGGAACACCATCGCGATATTGCGGTCCTTGGGTGCAAGGTCAACGACGGAGCGGCCGCCGATCAGGATGTCGCCGCCGGACGTGTCGTCGAGGCCGGCAATCATGTTGAGCAAGGTCGACTTGCCACATCCGGACGGCCCGAGCAGAACCAGAAAGCCTCCGTCCTCAAGCTCGATGTCGACCCCGTGAAGGACCTGCACGGAGCCATAGGACTTGCGCACGTCCTTGATGGAAAGTGTCGCCATGCGAATACTCCTAACCCTTGATGGCGCCCGCAGTGAGCCCCTGAACCATGGTTCGCTGGACAATGGCGAAGAGAACGACGACAGGCAGGATGCTGAGAATGCCGCCCGCCGCCAGGACGCCCCATGGAAGCTGGAACTCGCCGACCATCAGTTGCAGGCCCACGGGCCAGGTACGGGACCCCTGCCCCGTCGTCAGCATCAGGGCGAACAGGAACTCGTTCCACGCGGCGATGGCAATGAACACCGAACTTGCGACCAGGCCGTTGCGCGCGAGCGGCATGACGATGCGCACCATGGCACCAAGCCTGGTCGAACCATCGATGCGTGCCGCGCTCTCGAGTTCCCTGGGCGCGGAATCGAAGAAACCTTTGAGCATCCACACGAACAGCGGCAGCAGGAAACTCGTATAGGCAAGCGCAAGGCCGAAACGGCTGTCTACAAGACCAACGCCGCGCATGACGACATAGAGGGGAATGATCATCATGACTGCAGGAAACATGCGAACGACAAGATAGCCGAGCATGAGCTGAGTTCGGCCCCGAAACGCGAAGCGGGAAAATGCATAGGCCGCAAGCGTGCCCGTGGCGACGCAGATCGTCACCGTCAGGAAAGTGACGGTGATGCTATTGCCTATCAGGCGCGGGAAACCGGACTGCGTCCAAATGGCCACATAATTGTCGAAGGTAATGCGCCTCGGTATGTACTGCATCGTCTGGGTGACAATGTCGCCCTCGTATTTGAGCGATGTCAGCAACATCCAGATCATCGGACCGATGCAGAACATCGACAGGCCCGCGAGGACGAAGTAGGTGGCGATGTTAGCAATCATGCGCCGGCGGCGCTTGCTTTCAATCATCGCCCTCTCCCTTGGTAATCCTGGACAGGCGGATGTATGCCGCCGCGAAGATCATCAGGATCACAAACATCACCACCGACAGCGCCGACGCGTAGCCGAAATTGAATTCCTTGTAGGCTGTCTGGAAGGCATATAACGACAGGACCTGCGTGGCATCTCCCGGTCCGCCACCGGTGAGAATGAGGAGCAGATCGGGCGAATTGACCAGACCAATGACGCGCAGGATGACTGCCGCCGCGATGACGGTCTTGAGCATGGGCAAGGTGATCAGCCTGAGCTGCGCCGAGACGCCCGCGCCGTCCACTGCCGCTGCCCTATAGAGATCTTCGGGAATACTCTTCAGGCCCGCCAGCAGCAGCAAGGCGAAGAATGGAAAACCATGCCAGGCCTCGACGAGGACGGTCGCCGCCAGGGCGGTATTGGGATCCGCGAACCAGGCCTTGTAGGTCTCCAGCACGCCCACGCGGACAAGAAGGTCGTTGATGACGCCAAGCCGCGGATCGAGCAGCAAGGCCCACATATGGCCCGCAACGACGTTGGGGAGGAAATAGGGAAGCAGGATAAGCACGGCGAAGATCTTCGTGCCCGGCAAATCCCTGTTGAGGGCTGTCGCGGCGAGAAGGCCAAGCGCCAGTTCCAGCACGATGGCGGCAGTGACCCACACAACTGTATTCTTCAGTGCGATCCAGAAGACCGGGTCGGACCACATTCCGGCATAGTGTTTGAAGCCGACCCAGCCATCCAGCCCGGGACGCGTCAGACGCATGTCGCGAAAACTGATGGCCATGCCGTAAAGCGTCGGATAGGCGATCACCAGAAGGATCATGACGAGGCTGGGGAGGAGCAGCAAATACATCCAATATCGGGTCTCGGACAGTTCGCCGAGGGCCCGCAAAGGCAGATATCTGCTTGAGCTTGACGTCATGGATCTGCGGAGCGAAAGCTCCGTCCCGTTGCGTTCAAAGCACGGCTACACGTCGGAGCAGCCGTGCCGGGATGTCAGCGAAGGGCCGCTTCGAGGCTCTGGATCATCCGGTCCACAGCCTGTTCCGGCGTCGATCGACCCGTGAGCACCGATTGGAAAGCGGGATTGACGACATTCTCGGACCAACCCGCCGCGCCAACGAAATTGTTCGGCAGGCGTCCGAACTTCAGCGTTTCGACAGCCGCGTTATAGATTGGATTGCCGGTGATCCGCTGATCCTGCAGGGCAGCGGCGGAGGCCGGGAAATAGCCCGTGCCCTCGAGCAAGGTCAGCGCAGCATCGGTCTGGCCCCAGAAACTCACCCACTGCCAGGCGGCCTCGATATTGTCTTCCCTCATTATACCGTTGCCGGCGTAGGCGACGCGAGCGACATGCGCCTTCGGACCGGCCGGCATCGGTGCGGTCGAGAACTGCTTGCCCTGCTTCATCGCAGCCGAGATTTCGTTCAGCGAACCCGTATGGTGCCATACCATCGCCGTCTGCCCGGTGCGGAAGCCCTCCATGATCTGGCGGTAGCTGTCATTGGGCGCGCTCGGCGGCACAACCTTTTCCTTCAGGAAGAGATCGGAATAAAACGTTATCGCCTCGACCGCCGCCGCCCTGTCGATGGCTGGCTGTCCATCCTTGACGATCGGCGAGCCAAACGCCTCCATGACATCGATGACGTATTTGAAACCGCCGGCGCCGGCGCGCATGCCGAATGCATACCTGCCCTTCGACGGATCGGTGAGCTTGCGGCAGGCACCCAGGAATTCGTCGAAATTCGTGGGTGGCCCGGCCAATCCGGCTTCCTCGAAATAGTCGGCGCGGTAGTACATCCAATCGACGAAGGCAAAGGCGGGAACCGCATAGATGGCGCCGTTGCTGGAAAGCCCGGTCCAGCGATTGTCGGGAAAATTGGCCTTGCCCTGCCATCCGTTCACCCGCTCGGTAAGGTCAATCAATCCCTCCATCGCGGTAAGATCGGCGAAGCGCTCGGCAATCACCATGGCGGTATCCGGACGCCCACCGGTCAGCACGGCCGAAGAGACCTTCGCCATGTATTCCGAGTTCGGGATGTTCTCCTGGGTCACCGCCACACCCGCATTCGCCGCCTGAAACGATCCAATAATCTTCATCAGGCTGGTCATTTCCGACTGACTGGTGAAATGGTGCCAGTAACTGATGGCATTCGCGGCACGGGCACCGCCGACGCGCCCTGCCATCGCAAGAGCCGCCGAACCCATGAGAAACTGCCTCTTGTTCAACTGCATGCGACCTCCTCCCAGATATCAGATCAGCAATCTGATCGATCAGCTGCAGTTTTTGGGTAGCATCCTTTCCCACGCCGTGCAACCGCGCCGGCTCGCAAACTGGCAAAACGACTGATCGCTACCGGCCTGTCAGACGAGACCTAGGTTCCGTTGCATCGCAGCCTGGAAATGAGACTGCAGCTTTGCTTCGGCGGCATCCGCATTCCTGGTGCTGCAAGCCTCGAGGATGTCGAGGTGCTCCTTGATCGTCCGGACCATGATAGGCGCGGTGATCTTCCGGTCGAGCCGCAGCAGGCGCAGATAATTGTGCATGCGCCGGTAGGTGCTGTCGATCAGAGTATTGTGCAATGACGCAATGATTGCGCCGTGAAACGCTCCTTCCAGCGCGTCCATCGCCTCCAGTTGTTCCCTTCCGAGGCCATCCCGCTCCACGCTTCTAAGCAGACGGGAATGCCGGATTTCCAAGGCATTCATGACGGTTTCGTCGCCTTGTTCGGCAAAGACGCGGATCGCCGAGCGCTCAATGATGGCGCGGAATTGGTAGGTGGCACGCGTAAGCTCCATGCCGGGCCTGATGAACTGGATGCCGGAGCGCGGGTGGATGATCAGAATCCCTTCCGCCTCCAGAACGCGCAGAGCGTCCCGAAGCGGTGCAACAGGCACGTCGACGATCGCAGACAACTCGTTTTGCGAGACGAAGGCCCCGGCAGGAACGCGCCTGTCGAACAGGCCCTCCAGAATACGCTGATAGGCAATATCGCTCATACGGACGGCTGCCCCCAGGGCGGTAGAGACGGTTTTTGCTTTGCCCACCACTTGCGGCACCCCCATTGGTCCGATACTAAAGACGCAATCTGATAGATCAGTTTATCATTGTAAACGATCAGAAAGCCCTTGTGATGAGCCTTTCGCATTTTCGTATAACCCGATTTCAGTTCGCCCGCGACCGGGTAATCGGAGACAGTCAAGTTCGGGTGGACGATGTCAACGTCGCCACGTTGGAACTCGTCTCGGAAAGCGGCGAGGTTGGGCTGGGGTTCATCCAGGCGCTCTTCAATCCTCTACCCGATCAGACGGAGATCGAGACTGTTTTCGAACACGAGGTTTGGCCGACACTCAGGGGACACAAGGCGATCGCGCTGGTTCATCGTGTGAACCGCCCGCGCGGCGGCAACCAGCGGTCCTATTCGCTGCCCTTTCACGAGGCGGTTCAGGTGGCGCTTTGGGATCTTGCGGGGAAGGAAGCCGGCCTGCCTCTTCACGTCTTGCTTGGCAGTCGCCGCAACCGCGTGAAAGCCTACGCCAGCGGCCTCGATTTTCACCTCGACGATGAGGCGTTCGTCTCGTTGTTCTCTCACGCGGCATCGCTTGGCTACTCCGCTTTCAAGATCAAAGTCGGCCATCCGGATTTCGACCGCGATCTGCGGCGCCTGGAGCTGTTGAAGACCTGCGTTCCGGCAGGCTCAAAAGTCATGATCGATCCAAACGAGGCGTGGACATCGAAGGAAGCGCTCGTGAAATTGGTCGCGATCCGCGATGCCGGTCACGATCTTCTCTGGGTCGAGGATCCGATCCTACGTCACGACCACGAAGGATTGAGAACGCTCAGGCATGCCGTGACATGGACCCAGGTCAACAGCGGCGAATATCTGGATCTTCAAGGCAAGCGGCTTCTTCTGGAAGCCCACGCAGCCGACATGCTGAATGTCCACGGCCAGGTGACCGACGTCATGCGCGTCGGGTGGCTAGCCGCCGAACTCGGAATCCCGGTCAGCATCGGCAACACCTTCCTGGAGGTTGGCGTGCATATGGCGGTCGCCCTTCCCGAGGTCGAATGGCTGGAGTATTCGTTCCAGAATTTCGATCATCTGGTGGAACAGCCCATCGAAATCCGAGACGGCTACGTCTATGCGCCCGATCGACCCGGCCATGGACTGGTGCTTTCCGAAAGAGCACGCGGCGAATGGAGGAGACCGAGGCGCCTGGCCCGGTCGGAACTGGGCGCAGCGCCCCAAAATCCACGCCTTGTCCCGTGAAGCAGAAGAGAAGCTGAAGCCCAGACCGGGCGGCGGTCAGAAAATCAGAAATCCTGCTGTCGTTCCGTGCAGCCCTCGGAGACTGCGCGGTAGTGGCGACAATCCACCCCAAGGTCCGATCGAATTTGCACAGTCACCATGAGCATTTGATGCCGCGCGTCGGTTTATCGACCGGCCAAGGTCAAATCGATCTCGGTGATGTGCCAACGGCCGAGATTGGAGGTGTAGAGTTTGTTACCCTTGAAGGCGATATTGGTGGGATGCGACAGCGTGGTTGCCGCCGGATCCTCGATCAGCACTTGGAGTCCCCGATCGTTGCACCAGCAATAGATCCGGCTGGGCTCGTAACATGAAATGAACAGCGATCCGTCCGGAGCGAAGGCTAGGCCATCCGGGACGTTATGTACGCCCTCGATGACGACCTGTTTCGACCCAGCCGCACCGTCGGCAAGGATCGGCACGTAGCTGATACAAGACGCATTGCTTTCCACCACATAAAGCCCGCTTCCCTCCGGCGCCATGGCCATGCCATTGGCAAAGGACATCGCCTCCTGGCACCACAGACGGCCCTCGCCCGTTTTGAGATCGTAGCGGAAGATGCCGGAACGATTGTCCTCGCCGACGCTGTCCGACACGTAGAGGCAGCCCCTCGCCTCGTCGACAATGGGATAATTCGGCACGCGTATGCCGGACGACGCGAAGCGCTCCATGCCCGCTGTCGCGGCATCCCAACGAAAGATCGCGGCGTGCTTCAGGTCACAGGCGAAGCAGTTCCCCATGCTGTCGAAGGCTATGCCGAGCAGAAAACCGTCCGTGCCGCCCATGCGCTCAACCGAGCCGCCATCGGCGGCCAGCCGCAGGAGGTCGCCGGTTTCGGTGCCGCACCAGATCGACCCGTCACGGTGGACTGCCACGCCCTCCGGGTGCGCGACGCGCGGGCTGGTGAAGATGCCGTCGAAGAAGACGCGCGCGGCGGACATGTCGAGCAATGGTTTTGCCATGGAGCGCTCCTCAGCTTGCGACGTGCGATCTCTGTGCGGCGATGCAGCGCTCGACCATCGCGCGGTCGGCGGCGAGGATCTCGGCGATCAGCGCACCGCGCTCCTTGGCGCTGACAAATTCGAGGCGCCGCAGGCCGAGCGGGTCGATGCGATTGCGCAGAACAGCGAGCACATCGCTGGAAGGAAGGGGGACCTCCCGACAATCGGCGTCGAAGGCCACCGCAAACCCGGTGGCGTCGCGGATCTGCTGCTGCATGACGCCGGGCATGGTCTCGGTGACGATCAATTCCCGGGAAATCCGGTCGAGCCGGAAAACGCAGAGATCGGTGAACACCAGCGCCTGGCCGGTGCGATAGCCCATCGGCTCTCGCTCCGCCGGTGTCAGCAGCCCGCGGGCGGAACTGACGATCTCCACCTCGTCCACCAGCGACTGGACCGAATGCCGGGGGATGTAGAGCAAATAGTCGCGGTGCATGTTGGCGACGTCGGCCATGCCGCCCTGCCCGGGCAACCGGATCAGGCCGCCGCTCGGTTTGCGCAGCGCGATGGTGTTGACGCGGCCGCGTCGGTCGACCTGCGCCGCGCCAACGATCTCATGCGTCACGGCACCCGCCTGATAGTAAGTCGAGTAAGTGTCGTCGCCGCCGGCATGCGTCACTGCCGTCTCGCAATCAAGGCTTTCGATCAGCGACAGGATCATCGGGCTCGGCGCGATGTCGAGATGGCCGCAGCTCATCGTCGCGATGATCATGTCGGGCGCATGCGTCGCCTTGGCCAACCGGTAGGCGACGTTGGCCAGCGGCGAGACAGCGCCGGCGCTGGCAAAACTCTCATTGTCGAGTTCGGCGGCGATGCGGGCGGCAATGATCTCGTCGCTGGATGCTTTCTCCTCACCATGTGCGAGCGCCGGCATTGCGAGGGCCGTTTCGGCGCGAACCTTCGCAGCCTTTTGCAGCGGCTTCGGCACGCCATCGGAAGGTAGTTGGAGACTGTCTGCCAAGGGTGTTTCCCGTGCCGCGAATACCTCCGACAACGCCTTATAGTCGGTGACATAGAATGGCAGGCAGGACGCCGGCCAAGCGCCGCCCGGCGCCAGCGCTATGGCCGAAACCTGGTTGCGGGTCAGCACGCTCTGGCGTCGGTCCTGCCGCAGCGCCCCAACCGGGACGATCTCCTCGACAGTGACCAGCACCTTGCGTGCCGCGCCCGCCATTGCGAAGTCCAGTGCGCGCGGGCCGATGACCTGAACATTGCCATTTTCATCCGCCCGCTGTGCGTGGACGACGAACGTATCGAGCCTCAGCGGCGGGATGAATCCCATATCTGTTCCGGCGATCGGATCGGGCACGGCTCTCGCGCCCGGCAAACGCGACAGCATGTCCGATCCCTCCGGAAGCTGGAACGGCATGGACGGCAGATTCTGCTGCGCAGCCCGCAGCGCCTGGATCATGGCCAGTGCCGTCCAATCGCGAACCGGTATCGCTCCGCTTTCGGCGGCGGCACGGAACCTCGGCGGCAGGCCGAAAATATCGAGACTGGAGAAGCAAAGGTCGATTTCCGCCACCGCATCCGCTTCGAGCAGCAGCTCGAGCGGCAACCCGCCCGCCCAGCAAACGTAGTGCAAATCCTTGACGCCCAGCTGGGCAATCGCGTGCAGCAATGCGATCGGCAGCCGAGCGAAATGGTGACCGCCGACGCCAAGCGAGTCGCCTTGGCCGACCATCGCGGCCAGCCCTTCGACATCAGTGAAGCGCGGCCGGTTCGACTTGACCAGGGACATTGCGGCACGATCATTCACAGCGCGGACGCCTCGATGCGGTAGCGGGTCACGAACGGCTTTTCGGTTGAGAATTCCAGCGCCGTCGCAACGCCGGATTGGGCGATGGGGTTGTCAGCCAGCGCAAGCATCGCGCCAAGCCGCTGGACGGTCAGCGCGCCGGTCTTCACGGCCCAGCCTTCTTTGTCGTGCTCCTGTCGGCGAATTCTTTGACCCGCTGCTGGCCGATCTCGCTGCGATAGAGGTCGCCCAATATGTCGCGTTCCATGGCGAGGCCATCGGCCAGGTCGCCCGAAACGGCATGCAACGTCAGTGCCTTCAACCCTTCGATCGCGGCGGCTGGCTCGGCGGCAATTATCTCAGCCAATTCCAGCGCGCGCGCCATCAGCCTGTCGGCGTCGACGATCTCGTTGACAAGGCCGGAACTGGCGAATTCAGAGGCCGGTAAGATGGCGCCGGTCATCAGCAGCAAATTGGCACGGTTGCGGCCGAGCTTGGCGACGCTGCGTTGCGTACCGCCACCGCCGGGGACCAGCCCGAGCTTGATCTCCGGCAGGCCGAGTTTCGCGAACTGGTTGGCGATCACGATGTCGCAGCACAGCACCAACTCCATGCCGCCGCCCAGGGCAAAGCCGTTGACCGCCGCGATCACCGGTTTGCGGTTGTTCTCGATCGCCGCGTACATGCGCATGCCGGCAGTCTGGAACGTGTCGAACTCGGCGGCGGTCTGCGCGGCGTATTCCTTGATGTCGGCGCCGGCCATGAAGCCGCGACCTTCGCCGGTCACCACGATCGCTCCCACGCCCGCATCGTTGGACAGCGCCTCGAAGGCGTCGGTGATCTCACCTTGCATCATCCGGTTCATGGCGTTGAGCTGGTCGGCGCGGCGGAAGGTGACGACCGCGACGCGGCCAGAGATTTCGACCGTGAGTGTCCGATAGAAGCGCATTGTCAGGCCGCGTCCACAGTCATGTCGCCTGACGCCTCCAGTGCTGCGATTTCCTCCTTGGAGAGGCCGAACTCGGCCAGGATCTCGCGGCCATGCTGGCCGACCAGCGGCGCCGGCCGCTCGATGGTCGCGGGCGTCTCGCTCATCTTGACCGCGGGCGCCACCACCCGCACCTTGCCGCCGCGCGGATGATCATAGCTGGTGATCATGCCCATATGCTTGACCTGCGGGTCTTCGGCCGCGCGGCGGATGTCCTTCACCTCGGCGCACCAGATGTCGGCTGCCAGCAGCCGTGCCAGCAGATCCTGCGTGGCGAATTTCTTCGTCTCCGCATTGACATTCTCGAACACCTCGTCGCGCTTGTCGAACAAGGTTTTCAGATCGTCGTAGACGGCAAGCTGCGGCGCCTCCAGCACCTCGTAAAGCGTCTTGAACGGGCTCATGGCGATCGAAATGTAGCCGCCGTCCTTCGCCTCGTAGATGCCGAACGGCGCCTGCATGCCGGGATGGCCGATGCCGGAATTGGGCCGCACGAAATCCTCGCCGAGGTTGAGCACGGCTACATATTCCTGATTGAGATGCGCCAGCAGACCGGCCAGCAGATTGACCTCGATCTTCTGGCCCTTGCCGGTCTTCTCGCGATAGTAAAGCGCCGACAGGATGCCGTAGACCATGTTCATGGCGCCGATCTGGTCGGCGAGCCCGGCGCCGGCCGGGACCGGCGCCTGGTCGCCGCGGCCGGTGTTGGCAATCAACCCGGCTAGCCCCTGGATCAGCATGTCCTGGCCGGGGCGCTCGACATAGGGGCCTTCCTCGCCATAGCCGGAACCCGAACAATAGATGATGCGCGGATTGACGGCCTTGAAGTCCTCGTAACCATAGCCGAGTTTGGCCAGCACGCCGGGGCGGAAATTCTGCACCACTACGTCGGCGCTCTCGGCCATCTCCATGATGATCGTGTGCACCTTGCGGCTCTTCAGGTTGAGGGCAATCGAGCGCTTGTTGCGGTTCCAGGCGAGGAAATTCGGGCTCTCGGAGCCGCCCACCCATTTGGCGAAGAAGGTCATGCCACGGAACATGTCGCCAGCGCCGGCACGCTCGATCTTGATGACATCGGCGCCCATGTCGCCGAGCAGCTGTGTGGCGAACGGGCCCTGCAGCAAATGGCTGAAATCGAGGATGCGGACGCCTTCGAGGGCCTTGTTCATTTCAAATCTCGTTTCGTGTTTTCAAAGCAGTTCGGGAACATAGCGCGGTGCGGCGGTCAGCCCGCCGTCCACACGCAAATCGGTGCCGGTGGTGAAGCCAGCGGCATCGGAGGCGAGATAGACGGCGGCCTCGGCCACTTCGGAGGGTTCGCCTATGCGGCCGAGCGGATGCATCTTGACCCAGGCCTTGGCCAAGTTGCCGCCGATCTCCTTGATCAGCCTGTCGTTCATCGGCGTGTTGATGGTGCCAGGCGAGATCGAATTGACGCGGATGTTCACCGGGCCGAACTCGACCGCCATCTGGCGCGTCATCGCCATCACCGCGCCCTTGGCGCCGGCATAGGCGGTCCAACCGTCCAGCCCGATATGACCTTGCGCCGAGGCCATGTTGATGATCGAGCCGGACTTCTGCGCGATCATGTGCGGCAATGCGTATTTGCAGCCGCGAAACACGCTGGTCAGGTTGACCGCGATCAGCCGGTGCCATTGCTCGTCGGTCATCTCGTGCACCGGCATGCCGCCAATGGCGATGGCGGCATTGTTGATCAGGATGTCGAGGTGCCCGGTCTTCTTGACGGCGCTGTCGATGAGGCCGGCGATGTCGGCCTCTTGAGAGACGTCGCAATGCACGTAATCGGCCTGACGGCCGGCGGCGCGAAGTGCGGCCGCGAATTCCTCGCCGGCGCCGTCGGCTATGTCGCCGAGGAAAACATGCGCGCCTTCGCGCGCCATCGCTTCAGCGATCGCGTGGCCGATGCCGTCGGCAGCACCGGTTATGATAGCGGTTTTCCCTTCCAGACGAGCCATGTCAGCCTCCATTCGCGCGCCGGCGTTTCGCTTCGTCGAAGGCGACCGCGGCGATGATGATCATGCCGGTGATGACCAGTTGCCATTCGGTCGGCAGGCCGAGGCCGCGCAGGCCGTTGGACAGGAACTGCAGGATCAGCACGCCCAGCGCCATGCCTGTCAGGCTGCCAATGCCGCCGGCAAGGCTGACTCCACCGAGCACCGTCGCGGCAACGACCTGGAATTCGAAATTGAGCCCCGCCGTATGCTGCGCCGAGCCGACGCGCGCGGCGAGAATAATGCCCGCAATTGTCGCCAGCAGTGAGCTGATGATGAAGCAGATGAACTTGACGCGCCGCACATCATAGCCAGCCAGCCGCGCCACTTCCTGATTCCCGCCGACGGCATAGATCTGCCGCCCGAACGGCCGATGCTGCATCATGTAGGCGAAGGCGGTGAGAAGGACGATCGCGATGACAGCCGAATAGGGGATGGTGTTGAACAGGCGGCCATCCGACAGAGCGATGAAACTGTCGAGGCCGGCATCGTCCGGGATGGCGCGCTGGCCGGTATAGAGATAAACTCCGCCACGCATGATGAACATCGTGCCCAAAGTCACGATCAGCGAGTTGATGCCGGCATAGGCGGTTAGATAGCCGTTCACCACGCCGATGATCAGCCCGAACAGCAGCGCGCCACTGATGCCGAGCCACAGCGAATTGGTGTCGTTCATGATGATGATCAGCGGCAACGCAATGGTCGCGAGCAGAGAGCCGATCGAGATGTCGACCTCGCCGGAAATGAAGACGATGGCGCAGCCAATGCCGGCGATCAGCGGCAGCGACGCCTGGCCAAGCACGTTGGTCAAATTGCGCACGGAGAAGAAATTCTCGACCGTGAAAGAAAAGAACGCCAGAACCAGGATGAGGCAGACGAACAGCGCCAGTTCCTGTCGGGCAATGAGCCGCACCAGCATGGATGGCTGGGCCTTTGCGGAAGCCGTGGCTGCAAAGCTCATCGCATGCTCCCTTCGAGGTGGGGCTGATCGCTTGATGTCATCATCTTACCCGATCGCCGCATTGAGGATCTTCTCCTGTGTAGCTTCCTCGCGCGACATGATCACGGTCAGGCGGCCTTCGCACATCACCGCGATCCGATCCGCAAGACCGAGCAGTTCCGGCATCTCGGACGTCATCATGACGACCGCCAGGCCCTCGCCGGCGAGCCGGTCGATCAGCGCGAAGATTTCCGACTTGGCGCCGACGTCGATGCCGCGCGTCGGCTCGTCGACGACGATCACTTTCAGGCCTCGCATCAGCCAACGCGCGATCAGCACTTTCTGCTGATTGCCGCCCGACAGGTTCTTCACCTGCTGGAACAGGCTGGGCGTCTTGATGCGGAAACGGTCGACATAGTCCTGCACCGCCTTGTGTTCCTTCGCCTTGTCTACGAACCCCAGGCGGGCGAAAGCGCCGAGCGAGGCCAGGCTTGCATTCTGGTAGACAGGCAGTTCGCCCATCAGCCCTTCGCTCTTGCGATCCTCGGTGAGCAGGCCGATGCCGAGCTTGACGCCGGTGCGCGTGTCACGCGGCACGAGCCGGCTGCCGTCGACGGTGATCGTGCCCGCAGTGATCGGGTCATAGCCTACGATCGCCTTGGCGAGTTCGGTGCGGCCAGCGCCCATCAATCCAAAGAAGCCGAGCACCTCGCCGGCTCGTGCCTCGAAGGAGACGTCGGTCAGCTTCTTCGCCGTGCTGAGGTTCTCCACCGACAGCGCGACCTTGCTGCCCGCCGCGCCACGCTGGCGGGGAAACAGATTGTCGATGCGCCGGCCGATCATGTCCTGGATCAGCGTGTCGTTGGTGTGCTCGCCGATCGGCCTGGTCGAGATGTGGCGCCCATCACGCAGCACGGTCACCGTATCGGCGATCTCGAACACCTCGTCGAGCTTGTGGCTGACATAGACCACCGCGATGCCAAGGCTGGCCAGCCGGCGGATGACTGTGAACAGCAGCGAGACCTCGTTCGGCGTCAGCGAAGACGTCGGTTCGTCCATCACCACGACGCGGGCTTCATGGGCGAGCGCGCGGGCGATCTCGACCATCTGCTGCTGGCTGACCGGCAGCGATCCCGTGCGCGCCGCCGGATCGACGTTGAAGCCGATGCGGTTGAACAGCGCGGCTGAATCGGCACGAATCTTCTTCCAGTCGATCGAGCCGGCTCTGCCGGTCGGATAGCCTTCCAGGAAGATATTCTCGGCAACGGTGAATTCGGAGATCAGCGCAATCTCCTGGAACACGACCTTGATGCCTTCCTTCAGGCTGTCGCGCGGCGACTTGATGTCGACCTCGTGCCCGCGCATGCGGATGGTGCCGGCATCCTTGCCGTAGACACCAGCCATGATCTTGATCAGCGTCGACTTGCCGGCGCCGTTCTCGCCCATCAAGGCATGGATTTTGCCGGGCTCCAGGCTGAAGTCGACATTGTCGAGCGCCACGACGCCGGGGAAGCGCTTGTCGATGCCGCGCAGTTCGAGCGCCGGCACGCTGGTGTCGATGGCCGCGCCTTCGCCAGGGTGAAGGAAATCAACGGACATTGGCTTTGTTCCGGATGGTGTCGAGATAAGTTGCAAGGATGATGACGACGCCCGGCACCACCATCTGCAGGTCCTGGTTCCAACCGAGAATGATGATGCCGTTGTCGATCACCTTCAGCACCAGCACGCCGAGCAAGGTACCGAACAGCGATCCACGGCCGCCGAGCAGGCTGGTGCCGCCGAGGATGACGGCAGCAATGACGGTCAGTTCGAAGCCTCGGCCGGCGGTCGGCTGGCCGGCATTCATCAGCGACGACAGAATCACGCCGGCAACGCCGACGCAGAGCCCGGTGAGAACGAAGGCAAACAGCTTGAGGCGCTCGGACCGAAGGCCGGACAGGCGCACCGCCTTTTCATTGGCGCCAACGGCATAGAGGTAGCGGCCGAGCGTGGTGAAACGCAGCGTCACATAGGCAACCACGAAGATCAGCGCCGCCAGGATGACGGGAACCGGCACCGCGCCGACGTAGCCGGCGCCGAGATCGGTGAAGCTTGCGAGCTGGTTGTGGTTCTGCACCGCCTCGCGCGTGAACAGATAGACGCCGCCTTGCAGCATCATCATCGTGCCGATGGTGGCGATCAGCGAGTTGACCCGCAGCCTGGTGACGACCAGCCCATTGAACAGGCCGACCCCGCCGGCAAAGGCTAGGGCCGCCAGCAAGCCGAGCGTGAGGCTATGGGTAGAATTGAGCACCGCCATGCCGATGCAGCCGACGAAGGCGAGTGACGCGCCGACCGACAGATCGACCTCGGCGGTGATGATGAGCATGGTCATGCCCGAGGCAACGATCAGCACCAGCGCGCATTGGCGCAGAATGGCGATGATGTTGGCCTCCGAATAGAATTGCGGCGCCGCGATTGAGATGGCGATGCACAGCACCGCCAGGATGACACCCAGCACAAGCTGGCTGCTGCCCAGCAGCTGGCCGCCGACAAAGCGCTTCGGCGCGGAGGCGTGTGTAAGCTCGCTCATCTCAATCCATTCGGGCCGCTATGGGTCAGGCGCCCTTCCCGCATTGCGGGAAGGGCAAAGTCAGCCGGCTTTATTTCTTCAGGTCGGCGGAGGTCTTCATGCACTTTGCCGGCGGCTGCAGTGCGTTGACGGCATCCCATTTGATGGTGCGGGTGGTGCCGTCGTAATCATAGAACTTCTTCCAATCCTCGCCGTTCATCGGCGCGGTCGGGCTGACGATATGCTCCGGCACTTCCTCGTTGTTGAAGAGCTTGACCGCAGCATTGATTGCCGTGAAGCCTTCCTTTTCCGGGAACATCGCGGCCTCGATGCGATACGACGGCTCGTTCTGCATCGCGTTGATGAAGGCAAGCCCCTCGCCCCCGGTGCCGACGGTCAACAGGCCATCCTGCGACTTGCCGGCCGCCTTCCAGGCCTGTAGGCCGCCCAACGACGACGAGTCGTTGATGCCGTAGATGATGTTGATATCGGCGTTCTTGGCGAGTGCCGCCGAAGACACTTCGAGCGCGCGGTCGGGATTGCCGCCGCCGTCAAGGTCGTGGACCATGACCGCGTCAGGAATGACGGTCTTCAGCCCGTCCATGAAGCCGTGCGAGCGCAGCACCGTGGCGGAAAGCAGCGGCAGGCCGACATTCATCACCTTGGCAACGCCGCCAAGCTTTTCCTTGGCATATTTGCCGGCCTCGACGCCGGAAAAATAGCCAGTGTCATAGTCGCAGATGGCGACCATCGTGGTCATGCCCTTGACCGGATTGCCCTCGAGCACCACCGGAATGTTGGCGGCTTTGGCCTGGCGCAGCAACGGGACCACACCTTCTTCATTCACCGGCGTGATGATCAGCACATCGACGCCCTTGGCGATGAAGTCTTCGGCTGCAGCGACTTGCTTGGATATGTCGAGATTGGCGTCCTGCACCTCGACCTCGATGCCGAGTTCCTTCCCGTGAGCCTTCATGCCTTTGATGACGTTCTGGTACCATTCATGGGTTGCGTAATTGGTGACGTAGCCGATGCGCTTGGGCATGTTCTCGGCATATGAAGCCGCCGCGCCCATGGCCAGCGCGGCCACGGATGCAAACAGGATTGACTTGGACCAGTGCATTTTCTTCTCCCAGGTTTATCGCTTTTGTTTAATCGCTGAACGGATAGTCCCGCCGTTCCGGGTCGGCACGTAACGAAGAGTTGGATTCCCCCCAGCCGAGCTCCGCCGATATCTTCTCGGCGGCTGCCCGGGTGCGTTCGAAGACGGTCTGCCGGTCGAACCGAGCCGCCTTCTGCGGTAGCAGCGGGACCGTCAGTGCGGCGATGACGGCGCCGGTGTGATCGCGCACCGGCATGGAGATGTTGGTGCAGGCTTCGACGGCCAGCGAGGCACGCATCTCGTAGCCGAGCCTGGCCACCTCGTTCAGCCGTGCCTCGATTTCGGCCCGCGTGCCCTGTCCTTCGCCGGCGGTCACGATGCGATCGACAATGCGGTCGCGCTCGGCCCGGTTCGAATGGGCGAGCAAGACCGCGCCTGAACTGGTTTCGAGGATCGGGAAATGCGACCCCAAGGCAACCGAGTAGCGCATCGGCAGCGGTGAATCGATCTGCAACACCACCAGCGCGTTCTGGCCTTCGCGCACCACGAGGTGGCAACTCTGGTCGGCATTGGCGGTCAGTTCGCGCATCACCGGCAGCGCGCATTCGACCAGCCGGTTTACCGGCGGGTGCATGTGCGCCAGTTCGAACAGCTTCAGCGACAGGCGGAAGCGGTCCGACTGCGTGCGAAAGATGTAGCCGCGCTTTTCCAGCAGGAGCAGGATACGGTAGATTTCGTGAATGGAGCGTCCGAGGC
Organism: Mesorhizobium sp. M0830; assembly: GCF_040319965.1. Classification (NCBI taxonomy): domain Bacteria; kingdom Pseudomonadati; phylum Pseudomonadota; class Alphaproteobacteria; order Hyphomicrobiales; family Phyllobacteriaceae; genus Mesorhizobium; species Mesorhizobium sp. M0830. Next base: position 70,595 of record NZ_JAMYOR010000016.1, read on the forward strand.
CGGCCGCGATCTCGGTCTGGGTCAGCGTTTCGGCGCTGGCCGCCATGAACTCAAGGACGTCGAGCGCCTTGTCTACCGCGGGCACACGATAGCCGTTGCGGCCGCTTTCGCTGTCGTCGAGCGTCTCGGTAACGCTGGCGGCCATCACGCAATGCTCCGTTCCGGTTGCCTGGTTTTGCGGTAGAGGCGATTCACGTGGTTGGCCAGTTCGGCCGCCGAAATGTCGCCAGCGATGGCGGCGGCCGCATGCGGTGCGGATTCGCGGAAGAAGCCTATGAAGCCAGGATGCTTCGGACGCAGATAGGACGAGCTGATCGTCGCAAGCGTCGAGCTGAAGAAATTGCCGCAGAGTTGGTTGACCTCGACATCCTTCCAGGCTGCCAGCGATCCCGGCTGTCCGCCCGACTTCACATAGTCGCCGCGCTGGTACTCGGGCGAGCACAGGAACACCGCGTAGTCGATCGCGGCCTGCTTGTGTTTCGACCGGGCACTGACGCCGATACCGGCACCGCCGAGCAAGGCTCCGGCGGAACGCGGCGTCGGCACGTCGGCAAAGCGCAGATACGGCCGGTCGGCCCTGGAGGCATAGTTCACATAGCCGAACGCGAAAGGCACATAGACCACGTCGTCATGCGCGATCATGTGGTCATAGCAGCGGATCGGGTTCCACTTTGATGAGTTCGGATGCGACAGCGCCGCGAGCTCTCGCAATTGAGTGACGGCCTGCTCGACCATCTCCTTGGCAATGAATTGCTCACCGTTCTCCTGTGGGCTGCCAAGCGTCAGAAGCATGCACATGGCATCCGTCGGGACCGACGGCAGGCCGAGCCACTTGCCGTTCTTGCGGGCGCGCTGACCAAGCTCGACCACCTCGTCATGTGTGCGCGGCACCAGCCCGTAACGCTCCAGGAGATCCGGGCGATAGGACGCGACCTGACAAGCGGCATCGATGGGCAACGCCCATTGGCGTCCGTTCCCTGCGTAGGAGCGCCAGGACGCACCGACCGAATCGTGTTCGAAGAAACGAATTTGTTCGGCCGACAGATAGGCGTCGAACGGCACCATCAGCTCATCCTTCGCGATGTCGCCGATGAAGGGATGGTCGAACACGACCAGATCGTAAGTGCCGAGCACCGGACCGAGAGTACCCTCGCCGAATTCATAGAGGCTGCGGCGGTCCCATTCGATTTCGAGGCCCGGATTGCCTGCGCAATACGGCGCCACGCTGGCGTCAAGCGGACCCCAGCAACGTCGATGATCCCACGCAAGACCGCGCAGTCTTGTCATTTCAGGCAATTCCTCCCTGGAACCGAGCATGCCCGCCCGGCCCGCATTCGTAGCAGCTATTTTCACATAGACAAGTAACTTTTACATATGCAAACTGCCTGACGGGCTTCAAGCCAGACCGAAGCGTTCCACGGCGCGCATGATGCCACGCAGCTCGGCAAGGCCCTTCAGCCGACCGATTAGCGAATAGCCGGGATTGATCCTTGTCTTGCCGATATCGTCGGCGAGCAGATGGCCGTGGTCCGGTCGCATCGGAATGCGCCAGTCGGCGCGGCCCTCGTTGCGGCGCCGGGTCTCCTCCTGCATCAGAGCGAGGATGACATGCGCCATGTCGGTGCCGCCCTCGAGGTGCTCGGCTTCATGGAACGAGCCGTCATCCTCGATGGTGATGTTGCGCAGATGGACGAAATGGATGCGATCGGCGAATTCCTTGACCATGGCGACGATGTCGTTGTCGGCGCGCGTGCCGTAGGAGCCGGTGCAGAACGTCAGGCCGTTGGCCGGGCTGTCGACGGCGTTGAGGATGAAACGCGCATCCTCGGCGGTCGAAACGATGCGCGGCAGGCCATAGAGCGAGAAGGGCGGGTCGTCGGGATGGATGCACATGCGCACCCCCTCCTCTTCGGCCACCGGAATGATCTCGCGCAGGAACCAGGCAAGATTGTCGCGCAGCTCCTTCGGTCCGATCGCGTCGTATTCCGCCAGGGCCTCGCGAAAACTGTCCCTGTCGTAGCTGCGCTCCGTCGCCGGCAGGCCGGCGATCAGGTTGCGTTCGATCTGGTCGATCTTCTCAGCGCCCAATTCCTTCAGCCGCGCTTCCGCCTCGGCGATACGCGCCGGCGTATAGCTTGCCGCGCCGTTCCCGCGTTTCAGCACGAACAAATCGTAGGCGGCGAAATCGATCGCGTCGAAACGCAGCGCATAACCCGTCGTCGGAAGCCGATAGGCCAGGTCCGTGCGGGTCCAGTCGACCACGGGCATGAAATTGTAGCAGACCGTCGCAATGCCGGCCTTGGCAAGTGCGCGGATGCTGTCGCGATAATAGCCAGCGTAGCGCTCGCGTTCCGGTGCGCCGATCTTGAAAGAATTGTGGACCGGGATGCTCTCGACAACCGACCAGGCCAGACCTGCGGCCTCGATGATGCGCTTGCGCTCCAGAATGCGCTCGAGCGGCCATGCGCGCCCGTCGTAGATATCATGCAAGGCTGTCACCACGCCTGTCGCGCCCGCCTGCTTGACATGATCGAGTGTTACCGGGTCGTTCGGTCCATACCAACGCCAGCACTGTTCCATGAAGCCTCCTCAATGTCAGGTGGGCGACATTATTGTTGGACCACAGACCTGTCAACACGCTGAATTCTTCTTGAATCGACCGATGTCGGGATCCTTTTTCGACCTTTCTCCGGGTGCTGATTGATTTCCTATCCGTTTCAGCCTAGCCTTGGTCCAACAAATAAGAAGGAACAATGCCTTGGATCAAGAAGCGGCGGATGATGCCGGGGTCAGCAGTTCGGCCGTCGACCAGACGGTACGGCAGATCCTCGATCTCATTCGAAACCGCGCCATGTCGGTGGGCGACGTCCTGCCCACGGAGCGGGAGCTTGGCGAGCTGTTCGGCGCCAGCCGCAACACGGTTCGCGAGGCGCTGCGCACCATCCGCACCTACGGCCTGATCGATCCCAAGCCGCGTGTCGGCGCAGTGCTGGCCGACCGCCAGAATGTCGCTGTCCAGAATTTCTTCGCCGCCCAGATGGATATTTCGAGGACCTCTTTTCACGACATACAGGGATTTCGCCGCATCATCGAAGTGGGCATCGGCGACCACATCGTCCTTAATGCCAGCACGGCCGAACTCGACGCCCTGGACGAAGTCAACGGCCTGATCGAAGCCAGCAAGGATGTCCAGGAAGCCGCGCAGCGCGATTTCGATTTCCACCTGGCGCTGATGAAGCTGGCCGGCAACCGCATGCTGGTGCAGACCTATCAATTCCTGTCGCCGGTCATCTTGCACATCATGACCGTCGGCAAATCAATCCGGCCGGTGCTGAGCGAAACACGCCGCGCCCATGGCGAGATCATTGCGGCTTTGCGGGCGCGCGACCGCATCGCCTACAGCTACTTGATGAGCCGGCATCTCGATTCCGGCCTGCGCTTCGTCCCCGACGACCTCGAAAATGCCCGCACATCGCCGGCGCTGACGGACCCCTCCAAGGATTTGCATCATGTCTGACTTTGAGAACAAGGTTGCGCTGATCACCGGCACGACCGGCATCGCGCTCGCCACCGCGAAGCGCCTGGCGCAGGGCGGTGCTGCGATCGTCGCCTGCGGTATCGATGTGGCAGCCAATGCTGCCATGCAGGAAAGCCTCGTCCGAGCCGGAGCGAATGCGCTGGTGCAGACGGTGGACGTTTCCGTTTCCGACCAGGTTCGCGACGCGGTCGCAGCCGGCGTCACGCGGTTTGGCGGCATCGATGTCATCGTCAATTCCGCGGCGGTTCATCCCTACGGGACGGCGACGACGACCGACTGGGAGACCTGGAACCGGACGATGGCGGTCAATGTCGGTTCGATCTATCTGACCGCCCATTTCGGCATTCCGGAAATGATCAAGCGTGGCGGCGGCGCCATCGTCAACGTCGCTTCGGTGCAGGGCTTTGCCTGCCAGCAGGACGTCGCCGCCTATGCCACGACCAAGGGCGCCATCCACACGCTGACGCGATCGCTGGCGCTCGATTACGCGGCGGCGGGCATCCGGGTCAATTCGGTCAGCCCAGGCTCGATCCGCACGCCGATACTCGAGAAGGCCGCGCGCGGCGACAATGGCAGCGATGCCGATGTCGAAGAGGCCTACCGGCGCTTCGGCGCGGCCCATCCGCTTGGCCGTATCGGCGAGCCGGAGGAGGTGGCGGAGTTGATCGCCTTCCTGTGCTCGTCGAAGGCCGGCTTCTGCACCGGCGCGGACTACAGAATAGATGGCGGCCTGACCGCCGGCATCGGCGTGAAGTAAGGCCGTGAAGATCGGCCTTGGCCTTTACCGGGAGTCGCTGACCCCCGACAATTTCCGCTTTGCCCGCCAGGCAGGCGCCACCCACATCGTTGCCCACCTCACCAACTATTTTCGCGGCCGCGATCCTTCGCTGTCCGCCGGCTGCGATGCCGAGGGTTGGGGCGATTGCTCAACCGATGAGCTGTGGGATTACGAGGATTTCATCGGTCTGGTGAAGACCGTGCGCGACAACGGCCTGGAAATCGCCGCGATCGAGAATTTTTCGCCGCGTTTCTGGTCGGACGTGCTGCTCGGCGGTCCTGACAGGGCAAAACAGATCGAAGGCTTGAAGCGCCTTGTTCGCGATGCCGGACGTGCCGGTATTCCCTGTATCGGCTACAACTTCTCGATCGCCGGGGTCTGGGGCTGGTCGCGCGGCCCATTCGCTCGGGGCGAGGCGATGTCGGTGGGGCTCGATCTCGCTGCCATCGACCCCGATCTGCCCCTCCCCGACGGCGTGGTCTGGAACATGCGCTACCGTGCCGGGCGGCCGGATGCGGAGCCGGTGAAGGTCAGCAGCGACGAGCTTTGGCAGCGGCTCGACCTCTTCCTTCGCGAGATCATACCGGTGGCCGAGGAAGCCGGTGTTGTGATGGCGGCGCACCCCGACGATCCGCCGGCCGAAGCGCTGCGTGGTACCGCACGGCTCGTCAACCGGCCGCAGAAATACGACCGCCTGATGGGCATCATCGACTCGCCGTCCAATGGGCTGGAGCTCTGCCTCGGCTCGCTGCAAGAAATGCCGGGCACCGACGATATCTACGGACACGTCAGGCGCTTCGCACGCAGCAAACGCATCGGCTATATCCACTTCCGCAATGTGCGTGGCAAGGTTCCGAACTATCACGAAACCTTCGTGGACGACGGCGATATCGATATGGCCGAGATCGTCCGCATCCTGCGCGATGAAAACTATGACGGCGTCATGATCCCCGACCATACGCCGGAGATGACCTGCGACGCGCCCTGGCACGCAGGAAAGGCCTTTGCCTTGGGCTACATGCGCGCGCTGGTCCAAAACGCTGCGGCGCTGGGGCCTTCTCGGACCGCCCAAGCCAGCAGGATCCGGACGAAAGCCTCATGATAAAATCGACGCGCCTCTATGATCCCAACCTGGTGAGATCTACGGCGCGTCCCCACCTACGGGCGAACTGATGGCGACCTGAGTGCCCATGGCGCGCTGGTCAACGGCTTCGCTCGCGACCCCGGACGGTGTCCGCCGCTCCGAACCGGAAACGCCGCCAAAAATACCGTCAGCACCCATCCTCAGAATCTCGACACCTATGCGAACGGGCAAGATCAAGCGGCATGAACGCCCTTTGATCGTCCCGCTCGCCGACAGCACGATCTATGAGAAGGAGACCTCCCATAGCCGAGTGAGAGATGAGCACCGGTGCACTGATCTACGGTCCCCGTGCAACTCACCTTGGCCGCTGCGGAATTACACTTGGATCTCACGCAGTTCGCCGAGCCAGCCTTCTGTTCGGCAAAGAGCGCTGGCCGCCATCCGTGAGCTCAAGCGTGCGGTCACGTCGTTCGAATAGCCCCAGGCTTTCCTCAAGCCCGATCACACGCCGCTACAAGGTCGCCGTCGGTCGACCGCTTTTCCGCTTGGCCGAAAAGCACCGACGGATAAGGCGACAATTACGAAATTGGCGACGCTGGAAGGGCCATCCGGGTGTCTCTCCAGCGAGACAGACCGTCTTATTTCGATGACTTATGGCTCGGATTTCGAATGCATACCTTCTGCCAAGAAGGAGAACCTACATGATCCAATCCGCTGATCTCAAGCGCGGGGCTTCCACATCCGAGCCGCTTGCCCCCGGCCGCGCCTTACGTCTTCAAACATATGGCGGCCCCGAATCCCTGACAGTCGATAGCGTATCCGCGCCCGAGCCGGGTCCGGGCGAGGTCTTGGTGTCGGTCAAGGCCACCGCGGTAAACGGCATCGACTGGAAAATCCGTGAAGGCTACCTCCGCGAGCGCTTCAAGCTGACCCTGCCCGCGACACTTGGCATCGAAATGGCCGGCGTCGTGCTTCGGACCGGCCCCAGCGTCACGGGCGTGAAGCCCGGGGATCGGGTTATGGCCGCCCTCGGTGGCGTCGGGGCCTACGCCGACCATCTCGTCATCAACGCCGAGAAGCTCGTCCTGACTCCGTCAGCGCTGTCGGACGTTGAGGCAGCGGCCATTCCCGTCGCGGCGATGACAGCCTGGCATGTCATTCAGGTCGCGGATTTCGACCTCTCCGGACGGCGGGTGCTGATCCATGGCGCAGCCGGCGGCGTGGGCGGCTTTGCCATCCAGTTCGCCAAGGCGGCCGGAGCGACCGTCTTTGCCACGGCCTCGACCAATAGCCTGCCGCATGTCCGGGCCCTCGGCGCGGATGAGGTGATCGACTACCGGCAGCAGAACTTCGAGCTGCTTGCGCGCGACATCGATTTCGTCGTCGACCTCGTCGGCGGTGAGGTCGTGGACCGCTCCTGGGCACTCCTGTCGCCCGACGGCCTTCTCGTAAGCATCGCCGCTACGGACCTCGCATCGCGTACGCCGCCAGGCCGCCGCGGCGTCTTCTTATCGAACAAGCCCGATACCGCGCGCCTGACCGCGATCGCCCAGCAGGTCGCCGTCGGCGCCCTGCGATCGACGATCGCCGACGTGGTGGGCTTCGATGATTTGGCTTCCGCAATCGAGCGCAATCGCACCGGCCACGCATCCGGCAAGATCGTCGCTGACTTCACCCGCTGATCACCACGTTTTCAACTTTCAAGGAGTTTATCATGACGACGATCTGGAATCCGGTCCGCGTGGGCCAAATGGACCTGCCCCACCGCCTGGCCTTGGCCCCGATGACCCGCAGCCGAGCCGAGTTCAACGGCGTACCGGGCGAGCACGCCGCTGAATACTACGCCCAGCGCGCCTCGCTGGGCCTACTGATAACCGAAGGTGTGCAACCCTCGGCCGATGGCCAGGGCTATTTCGCGACCCCGGGGATCCACGCGCCCGAACATGTCGCCGGCTGGCGCAAGGTCACCGATGCGGTTCACGCAAAAGGCGCGAAGATCTTCCTGCAGCTCATGCATGTCGGCCGCATGTCGCACCCGGACAACACGCCGCATCACCGTCAGCCCGTCGCCCCATCGGCCGTCGCGCCCGGTGAGCAGATGTTCACTGCGAGCGGCATGCAGCCCATCCCCAAGCCGCGCGCGCTGACGACCGAGGAAGTCGCCGCCACGGTGCAGGATTTCCGGCGGGCCGCGCGGCTGGCTATCGATGCCGGCGCCGACGGCGTCGAGATTCACGGCGCCAACGGCTATATCGTCCATCAGTTCTTTGCGCCGAACGCCAATCACCGGACCGACGCCTATGGCGGGCCGATCGCCAACCGCATTCGGTTCGCCGTCGAAGTGGCGCAGGCTGTCGCCGATGAGATCGGCGCCGATCGCACCGCTATCCGCCTTTCGCCAGGCCTGCCTTTGGGCGGGCTTGATGAAGGTCCGGAAAGTCATGCGCTCTATCGCGAACTGATCGCCGCGCTGGCACCGCTGAAGCTCGCCTATCTCCACCTGATGTATGGCGGGGGCGACGAGCTCCTCGCCGACATCCGCCGTGCCTGGCCCACGACCCTGATGGTGCTGCGGCTTGGCCGCACGCGCGAAGCCCTGGACCAGGACATCGTCTCGGGCCAGGCAGACATGACCTCGATCGGCCGTTGGGCTTTGGCCAATCCCGACTTCGTCGAGCGCCTGCGGTTGGGCGCGCCCGTCAACGAGCCCGATCCATCCACCTTCTATGGCGGTGGCGCGGCCGGCTACACGGACTATCCGCGGCTGGCGGGCTGACGCGTCGGCTGCTGTGGTTCATCGGACTGCAGCAGCCACCTGCTGGCGGTCGTCGCTTGCGTTATCGGATCATGCTGACCATGCGACATGGGTGATGGCGTTGGCCGACAGTAAGGTAATTGTGGCGGCTTCAGATCCGAATGAACGCTGCCAATTCGTCGGGAGTGCCTTTGGGAAACGCTTCCCTCAGATGGTCGATGAAGGCGGAAACGCGGGCATTCAACAGGCGCCGCGACGGGTAGAGTGTCCACAGGGCCGCATCCGGACCATCTACGTCCCCCCAATGCACCAGCGTGCCGGCGGCCAGATCATGACTCACGAGCGATACCGGCAACCGTGCCGCACCCACGCCCATGACGACCGCATCGCGAACCATGATGAGCGACGACAGGCTGAGCACCGGGGTGAACGCGATCGTCGTCGGTCCCGTGTCCGGTTTGATATTCCACAACGAGACTCCTCTGTCCGAGCTCCGCACGACAGCCGGAGCGGCGTCTCCGTCTTGCGGTCTCGCCACTTGCGGGCTCGCCACGATCACAAGCCGATCACGCATGAAGACCCGTCCCACCAGGCTTTCATCGGAACGCGGATTGACGCGAATGGCCAGGTCATACCCTTCTTCGACCATGTCGACTGCACGGTCTTCGGTCGTGACTTCAAGGATAACGTCAGGATATTTGAGCGAGAAGCCTGCCGCCAGCTTACCCATCGCAAGTTGAGAGAAGAGCAATGGTGCACTGATCCGCAAATTTCCACGCGGTTCCCGGTCTCCCGACGCAATCGCTGCGGCCGTCTCCTCCACTTCCGTCAGCAAGCGACTGGTTCGCTCATGCAGGTCCTTTCCCTCCTGCGTGAGCTTCAGGGCACGCGCTCCGCGCTCGAACAAGCGTAGGCCCAGGCTATTCTCCAGTTCTGCGGCGCGCCGCGAGAGCGTCGCCTTGGGGCGCCCCGTGGCGCGCGCCGCTCGCCCGAATCCACCATGACGTGCAACCAGATTGAAGTCGGCTAGGGCGAGCAGGTCCATGTGTTCCACCAGTGAGACGGGGTGTCTACAAATGGCAGCTTCCGGTGCGTTTGTGGACTCCTAAATAAGCGCTAGCGATTTGATAAAAGCAGGAGTGACCACATGACTATCCTCGTTACCGGTGCGACCGGAACCGTCGGCCGCAATGTCGTCGATCAGCTCATCAGGCGCGGCGCTAAGGTGCCGGCGACCATGGATGAGCTGATGGCCGACGCCGCCAAAGTTACGGCGGCGGGCAATGGGCAGGATTTCGGCGCCGCAATGCGTGGCAAGCGGTCGGCCGAGCTTGTCGACACCATGACCGGGATCGTCCTCGATGCCTGGGGTGACCAGCCCGCGGCGCTGCCGGAAAATATCTGGTTCGACGGCGATTGGGCCAAACCGCGCTTCAACGATCCGCGAATTGCCAAAGGCTTGTCCTATTATGCAGGCCTCCTCAAGGCCGGTCCGCCAAGCGTATTGTCGTATAGGCACGGCAAAGCATCAGGATGATGATGGAGAAGACGACCGAGAGCGCCGCGGACTCGCCGAAGCGGTGAAATTTGAACGCAGTCTGGTAAGCCAGCGTCTGCACAACTTCAGTGGCGCGAAGCGGTCCGCCGCCGGTGGTGCCGAAGACAATGTCGAAGATCTTGAGCGTGTCTACCGTGCGGAAGATGATGACGGTAATCAGCACTGGCTTGAGCATGGGCAAGGTGATGTAGCGGAAAGTTGCCCAGGGGCCGGCGCCCTCAAGCCGCGCGGCTTCGAAGGGCTCGGCGGGCAAGCCCTTGAGCGCGGAGGAAAGAATGATGAAGGTGAAAGCTGTCTGCCACCACGTGTCGATCATTATGATGGAGGGCATGGCGGTGTGCACGGTGCCCAGCCAGGCAGGACCCGCGATTCCGATTTGCGCGAGGAAATAGTTTATGATGCCCTGGGTCGGGTCGAGCAGCACTTTCCAGACCAGGGACACGGCGATACCCGAAACCATCAGAGGCATCAGAAGAATGGTTCGGATTATTCCAGCACCTACCGTAAGGCGATTGATGACCAGCGCGAGCCCGAGCCCGAGCAGGGTTTCCACAACGATGGCCGAAACCGAAAAGATCAGCGTGTTGAGGAACGCGCCGCGAAACTGAGGCTTGGTCAGGACGTTGATAAAATTCGTCAGCCCGACGAAATTGCTGGTTTTGCCCCAGTTCCAATCGGTGAAGGACAAATAGACCGAATAGATCACGGGGTAAAAGGTGTTGAGCGCCAGCATTAACAATGCCGGGACCAGAAGCCAATATGGGTTAAACGCTCTACGTCGCAGCCGCATGGTAGTCTCCAACATCAGGCATGGTGGATCGGTGCGGCGGGCGAGGCGGATCGCCCCGCCCGCCAAGGCGTTACTGGAAAGTGCCAGCCAGCGTTTCCTGCAGTCCATCAGCCGCCTCTTGCGCAGGCGTGCCCGCGACCATCGCGTGGATTGTGTCGACGATCTGCAAAACGACTTCGCTCCAGCCTTCACGGAAGACGGAGGTCGGGCGGGTGTGCTGCATCTGGGTCTGCACCGCCTCGACATAGCCTGGATTGAGCGCGGCTTTGTAGCCGGCATCCGCCCAGGACGAGAGGCGCGGAGCGCCGCCAGTGTTTTTGCCAAGTTTCGCAGTCATGGCCTTACCCGTTGCCCATTCGACGAAGAGCCAGGCCGCATCCTTCTTCTTCGAGTTCTTCGGGATTGAGATGCCCCACGACCAGTGACCGCTATAGCCGATGTCGCCAGCGGATGGGGGAAGAGGCGCATAGCCGACTTTGCCCGCGATCTTGGATGAGGCCGGGTCTTCGAATCCAGGTCCAAAGACCGAAGCATCGACGAAAAAGGCCGCGTGCCCGTCAGAGAAGAAGCGACTGGCATCTTCCCAGCCACCCACAATTTGATGCAATACGACACGCCGGATGTGATTTACAGCAAGCCGACCAACCTCTTCGTCGCGCGCTTCATCGGCTCTCCCAAAATGAATACTTTCGAAGTGGAGAGCTCAGGAGAGACCATACGCATCGGGGACCAGGATATTACCGTCAAGGCGAAGCACCCCCTTCCACCCAAGGTGATTGTCGGCATACGGCCGGAGCATGTGGTTGTCGGCGCGCAGCGGGAAGGCCCGACGATCACGGCGCGGGTGGCGGTTACCGAAAACCTTGGACACGAGCGCCTGGTGTTCACGGAAACGACGATGGGCCCCATGACACAGCGCGCGTCGGATCAGACGGTTTGCCCGAATGCTGGCGACGAACTTGAACTGACATTGCTGCGCCACAGGCTTCACTTTTTCGACGCAGTCACCGAAGAGCGGATAGAGATGGTGTCAGACGGACAATAGACGCGGTATACGCTGGCGTCAGAAAGGCTGAAGGGCCTTTACAATATTGGCTCCGGCCCGCACTAAATCGTCGAGGTGGTTTATTGGCGCATCGTGCTCAAGCACGGAACAGCCGATCTCGCTGATCTCGGATACGCGGTGCGGGGCTCGCACCTCGAGCTTGTTCGTCGTAGCTAGGGCGATAGTATAACCGCTAGCCGCCAGCAGAGCCCGCTTGAAGGTCGCGTCAGCAATGTCGAATGCACTAAGGCCGGATGTCGGAGAAACCGAACAAACGCCCAGAAAAGATCTGTCGATATTCATCTGCGAGAGACTTCCTATGGCCGTCGCATCGACGCAGCCGCCGACGGCAAGATCGACCGTCCCGCCAAGCATAATAAGTTTCAGGTCCTGCCTTCGCAGCGCTGCGCCGGCAATATCTATGGAATTGGTGGCCAAGGTCAGATCGTAGCCTTTCGGGCAAGAAATCGATCAGCGCAAGATTGGTGCTGCCGCTGTCCAGAAATATGAATTCTCCAGGCTGGATCATCCGTGAGGCTGTTTGGGCAAGGGCTTGTTTCTGTCGGCGCCTCGTGTCGATACGGACTGACATAGGAACGCTGTTGGCCAGAAGTGGGAGGGCTCCACCATAGACCCGGCGACAACGGCCCGCCGCTGCAATGTAGCCGGCGGCGATCATCTTCATGCGAAAGCCGATCATGTCCGCCAGGCTGTGGACGACCTGGTCCGGGCAGCGCGGATCGTCGATGCAACGCGCCAGACGCTCGGCCACTCGCAACCGCTTTTCCACCTCGGCCAAAGCCAGAACGCCGCTGTTGGACGACAGCATGCCGCCGTCGAAACGGGCGACGACGGACTTGTCGCCGACTGATGACAAACCGCTCAGCGGCAGCGTAAGATCGTTCATGGTGGGTGTGGTCTCCGGGAAATGGTCGGATCGGCTTAAGCAACCAAATCCTACGTCATTTCAACGGCTTGCGCCACATCCACCAACCCCCATGAATTTTTCAGGCTAAGACTGTCGAATGCGACGAACGGACGCCAAACCTAATGCTTAATATAGTCGGGAAACTGCTGGCTAATGAGACCTATTACAGAGAGTGTGCCAGACAGGTGTTTGCGTAGCGCGTTCGTGGCAGCAAGCGGATCGCCAGAGCGGATAGAATCCACGATGTTGTGGTGGTCGTCCACCACTGTCTGCATTTTTCCGGGCATCGGCAGGTTGAGGCGACGCAAACGGTCGATGTGCACGCTCTGCCGGCGAACTGTGAACCATAACTCCATTATCTCCGCACGCTCATAAAGTGCGCGGTGGAAGTCTCGGTCCAATGAATCGAACAAGTCGTAAGTTTGGGGTGAGGCGACCCGTTCTTGGCGCGCAAGGACATTCAGCAGCGCGTCGGCTGTCTCGACGGGACTTTCCAATGTCAGCCGTCGCACCGCCTCCAGTTCGATAGACAGTCGCATAAATTGCGCCTGCCTTGCATTTGCGATGTCGATGCGGGCAACCACCGTCGCATATTGTGGATAGACCTCGATGAGGCCCTCTTCCTGAAGACGCATCAGCGCATCGCGCACAGGCGTCTGGCTGACCCCGAATTCGAGTTGCAGCGACGCGCGCGACAGCACGGTGCCGGGCACCAACTCCAGAGAAAGAATGCGCTTTCTCAGGATTTCGTGGATCTGGAGCGCCACCTGCCGTGACCTGTCCAGGACGCTTTCCCTCAGCCTGCCGCTCATGCTTGTTCCTTCGATTCCCATATCGACATCGCTTAAAGCACATATTCCGACTTGATGCACTGATGCATTAGTGCTTTAAGTGGATCTGCCGCATTTTGTCGGCGGCAGCGCGGTCGTTGCGCTGCGACGTCCATTCGGGAGGAGTTCATGCGATCACTCATAGGCGGTATCGCCGCGCTCGGTATCATCCTCGGCCTCGGCTCATCGGTGCTTGCGCAGGAGAAGACCGACATCTCAATCACCCGCCAGCCCGGCATTCTCTATCTCGCCAGCCATGTCATGGAGACGCAGAAGCTGATCGAGAAACGCGCCGCCGAAGACGGCGTCAAGGGCGTCAAGGTCGCTTGGCGCACGTTCAGCGGCGGCGGTGCGCAGACCGATGCGCTGCTCTCCGGCAACGTCGATATCGTCAACACCGGCACCGGCAACCTGCTGCTTCTCTGGGACCGCACGAGGGGCCGCGTGAAAGGCATCTGCACGAACTCGGCCCAGCCGGTGATCATGGTTTCGCGCGATCCGCACATCAAGTCGCTGCAAGACATTGGTCCGAACGACAAGATCGCCGTTCCGACCGTCGGTGTCTCGACACAGGCGATCCTGCTTCAGATGGCTGCCGCCAAGATGTATGGCGACAAGGACATCCATCGCTTCGACGCCAACACCGTGCAGTTGGGCCACCCCGATGCGATGGCGGCGCTAGCCAACAGCAAGCATGAGGTGAAGAGCCACTTCTCCGCTCCGCCCTATCAGTATCTTGAGCTGAAGATGCCCGGCGTCCATGAGGTGACCAGTTCGCGCGACATCATCGGCGGTGACCTGAGCCAGGGCACGTTCTTCACGACAACCGAATTCGCCAAGGCGAATCCGGCGATCGTCAAGGCGATCCGTCAGGCGACCGCCGACGCCATCGCCTACATCAAGAAGGACCCGAAGGGGGCCCTGGAGGACTACAGGACGATTTCCGGCGACAAGACCAGCATCGACGACTTGATGGCGATCCTCAAGGAACCGCACATGATGGAGTACCGGATGGATCCTCAGGGCACGATGAAGTTTGCCGAGCATCTCTACAACATCGGCACGTTGAAAACGATGCCGAAGGCCTGGACCGACTATTATCTGCCGGAAGCCGCCGATCTGAACGGCAACTGACCCGTACGACCGGGGTGGCCGCGGGACGCGGCCGTCTCTCGAAGAACCAGCCACGGAGGAGTGGCCATGCTCCAGACCACCATGCCGATCGATTCGTCACGTGTCCAAACGGCTTCTGGCACTCCCCTGCTCAACGTCGACAAGGTGACGCTGCGCTACAAGACGCCGAACCTCCTGATCACGGCAACCGAGGACGTCTCGTTCGTGGTCGAGCAATCGGACCGTTTTGTCCTGCTCGGCCCGTCCGGTTGTGGCAAATCCACTCTCTTGAAGGCAATTGGTGGCTACATGACGCCGGTCAGCGGCACCATCTCGATCAAGGGCCGAACGGTGAAGAAGCCTGGCGCCGACCGCATGATGGTCTTCCAGGAGTTCGATCAACTCCTGCCGTGGAAGACCGTTCTGGAAAACGTCATGTTCCCCCTGCTTGTGGCACGCAAGCTGCCGCGCGCGGAAGCCGAGACAGTTGCCCGCGAGTATGTCGATAAGGTCAAGCTGACGCGTGCCGTTGATACCTATCCGCACATGCTGTCTGGCGGCATGAAACAGCGAGTGGCGATCGCCCGCGGCATGGCGATGCAGCCCGATATCCTGCTGATGGACGAGCCGTTCGCCGCCCTCGACGCCCTGACCCGACGCCAGATGCAGGACGAATTGTTGCAACTGTGGGAAGACACGCGCTTCACCGTGATCTTCGTCACCCACTCGATCGCCGAGGCGATCAAGATCTCTAACCGCATCCTGCTGCTGTCGCCGCATCCCGGTCGCGTGCGCGCGGAAGTCGGTGACGTCGAGAGCGTGCGCGACGATCCGCTCGCCGCCACCGAACTCGAACAGCAGATTCATTCCATGCTCTTTTCCGAGCCGGGACACCGGGAGTAAATCATGGCCCCGCAGATCATCGTCGCTGCCGACCTTCGCTCGCGCAGGGGAAATATCGATGCCGTTGAGCAGAAGCTCGGAGCGTTCGAACTGCTCTGGCAGTCCGGCGCCTTCCGCAAGACCCTTCTCATCGTCGTGCTTGCCGTCATCTGGGAGATGTATGCGCGCCAGCTCGACAACCCGCTGCTCTTCCCGACGCTCACCGACACCTTCCAGTCGCTCTACGCCAATTTTGCCGATGGCGTGCTTCCGACGCGTATCTGGACGACGCTGAAGATCCTGGTCACAGGCTACGTTCTGGGCACCGTGCTCGCGTTTGTCCTGACGATCCTCGCTATCAACACCCGCATCGGCACCGACTTCCTCGAAACGATGACGGCGATGTTCAATCCGCTGCCCGCGATCTCGCTGCTGCCGCTTGCGCTGATCTGGTTTGGCCTCGGCCCGTCGAGCCTCGTCTTCGTATTGCTGCACTCGGTTCTGTGGGCCGTTGCGCTCAACACGCACTCCGGCTTTCTCGGCGTCTCACGCACTTTGAGGATGGTCGGCGCCAACTACGGCCTGACCGGCCTCCCCTACGCGATCCGCATCCTCGTGCCGGCCGCCTTCCCGTCGATCTTGACCGGGCTCAAGATCGGCTGGGCTTTCGCCTGGCGCACGCTGATTGCAGCCGAACTGGTCTTCGGCGTCTCTTCGGGACAGGGCGGCCTCGGATGGTTCATCTTCGAAAACCGCAACCTGCTTGACATCCCGGCGGTCTTCGCCGGCTTGCTGACGGTCATCATGATCGGCCTCGTCGTCGAAAACCTGATCTTCCAGACGATCGAGCGCAAGACGCTGCAAAAGTGGGGCATGAAGGAATAGTCGGGCCGAACGCCGGGAATCTGTTTCCAACCGAATTTTGATCGAGTTTCAGACATGACGACAAGGAAGAAGACGCCCGAACAGTTGAGAAGCGCGCGGTGGTTCGCGCCCGACGATCTCAGGAGTTCCGGACACCGCTCCCGCACTATGCAGATGGGCTATGCGCCGGAAGAGTGGGCCGGCAAGCCAGTGATCGCCATCCTCAATACCTGGTCGGATGCCCAGCCCTGCCACGCGCACTTCAAGACCCGCGTCGAGGACGTCAAGCGCGGCATCTTGCAGGCCGGCGGCTTCCCGCTCGAGCTTCCTGCGCTGTCGCTATCGGAGAGCTACGTCAAGCCGACGACGATGCTTTACCGCAACATGCTGGCAATGGAGGTGGAGGAACTGCTGCGCTGCCATCCCGTCGACGGCGCCGTGCTGATGGGCGGCTGCGACAAGACCACGCCGGGTCTCGTCATGGGCGCGCTGTCGATCGGCCTGCCGATGATCTTCCTGCCTGCCGGCCCAATGCTGCGCGGCAATTATCGCGGCGAATATCTCGGCTCCGGCTCCGACGCCTGGAAGTTCTGGGACGAACGCCGCGCCGGCACCATATCAGCCGACGAATGGGTCGATCTCGAAGCCGGAATCGCGCGATCCTATGGCCATTGCATGACTATGGGAACGGCCAGTACGATGACGGCGATCGCCGAGGCGATGGGACTGACCTTGCCCGGGGCAAGTTCAATCCCGGCTGTCGATTCCAATCATATCCGAATGTCGTCAGCGGTTGGCCGCAGGATCGTTGCCATGGTCTGGGAGGATCTCGTTCCATCCAAGATCCTTAACAAAGCAGCCGTTTTCAATGCCGTGGTGGTTGCAATGGCGACTGGCTGTTCCAGCAACGCCGCCATTCATCTGCTGGCCATGGCGCGGCGGGCCGGAGTCGCCCTGACGTTGGACGATTTGGATGCGGCGGGGCGCAACACGCCGGTGCTAGCCAATATAAAGCCGATGGGCTCGACCTATCTGATGGAGGATTTCTACTACGCCGGGGGCCTCCGGGCGCTGATGTCCAAGCTGTCATCAAAGCTCGACCTGTCGGCCATGACCGTCTCCGGCCGCACCCTCGGCGAAACGCTCGAGGGTGCCAAGTGCTATAATGACGAAGTGATCCGATCGCTCCACAATCCCGTCTATCGCGAAGGCTCGTTGGCCGTGCTGAAAGGCAATCTTGCGCCAACTGGTGCTGTTATAAAGCCCGCCGCCTGCGATCCGCGCTTTCACCAGCATCAGGGTCCGGCCCTGGTCTTCGACAACTATCCAGACATGAAAGCCGCCGTCGACGACGAAAATCTCGACATCACTCCCGCTCACGTCATGGTTCTGCGCGGTGCCGGACCGCAAGGCGGCCCGGGCATGCCGGAATGGGGAATGCTGCCGATGCCGAAGGCGCTGCTGAAACAGGGCCATCGCGATATGCTGCGCCTGTCTGACGCCCGAATGAGTGGTACCAGCTATGGCGCCTGCGTTCTGCACGTCTCGCCCGAATCCCATGTCGGGGGGCCGCTGGCCCTGCTGAAGACCGGGGACATCATCAAGCTGGATCTGGCTGCACGTCGCATCGATGTGCTCGTCGACGACGCTGAACTCGCACGCCGCCGGACCGAATGGCAGAAGCCTGCGGAAAAGATCGGCCGCGGCTACGGGTGGATGTTTGGCCGCCACATTCAGCAGGCCGATACAGGGGCTGACTTCGACTTTCTGGAAGCCAACTTCGGCCCCTCCGCGCCTGAGCCCGACATCTATTGACCGTCAAGGACTGAATTATGACCAATTATGCCCTGAGCAAGGAAACTCGCGAGAAATATATGGGCGTCGCGACGCCGACCATAGCCACAGCCCTGTTCAAGCGCGGCTTACGCAACCAATTTATACAAGATGTGCGGCCGCTGTCTTCGAAGAAGGCAAACATGGTCGGCCAGGCGTTCACACTGCGATACATTCCTGCGCGCGAGGACCTCAACTCGATCGACGTTTTCAAGAACCCGTTGCATCCACAACGCGCAGCTGTCGAGCAATGCCCCTCTGGGTGCGTTCTCGTCATGGATAGCCGCAAGGATGCGCGCGCAGCATCGGCCGGCTCAATTCTGGTTTCACGACTACACGTACGCGGTGTGGTTGGCGTGGTTACCGATGGCGGGTTTCGCGACAGCCCAGAAATTGCCGAACTCGACATCCGCGCCTATCACAACCGGCCATCAGCTCCGACGAACCTGACTCTCAATCAGGCACTTGATATCAACGTGCCGATTGGTTGCGGTGATGTGGCGGTCTGGCCGGGCGACGTCCTGGTCGGCGACAATGAAGGCGTCATGGTCATTCCGGCGCATCTAGCCGATGAGATTGCCGATGAGACGGTGGAGATGACCGCCTATGAGGACTTTGTCCTGGAGAAAGTTCAGAGCGGCGCACCCATCATTGGGCTCTACCCGGCAACCAGCGATGCTCCCCGAATCGAATTTCTGGGATGGCGGAAGCAAAATGGCCGCTGATTACGCCGCCATTCGCGTCTAAACAGAGAGCACCAAATTGGGTGGGTGTCAGGCGGCCATTTCGGTCTCCAGCCGAGGGGCGGAATTGTTGCCACGGGGGTACCACTCCTCGAACTTTCTGGGCAGCGTTCCATCGAGGGCCCGCGTGCGGTTCCGGAGCAAGAGATGCGCCCCTTCCTTCGACCATTGCATCTGCTGGCGCTTTGAGAAGCGCTTGCCGACGACGACGTTGACGGACGACTCGACGAACGCCGTCGAAACCCGCTCGCCATTGCGCCGCCGCTCGGCGTAGTTCGGGATCATACTGGCATTGTTGGCGATGTGATGTAGGTGTTGAACTCATCCGCCGCCTTCCGAAAAGCCGAAAAGCCTTCATGTCGGGATATTCGGTTTCGACCGCATCGCGATCGTCGATTAGCCACTCGATGCAGGGTAGCGCCCCGCGATGGTTGCCGTTCCAACAGATGGCCCTTGATACGCCTCAACTCGCGCGCGGCGTCTTCGGCTTCTTTTGGATTGTGATGCGCCAGCCCCTTGGCGTATTGGCCGAGAACGGTCAGCCGCATGGTGATATGGAACCAGTCGAGCAGATGGTCGGCACTGAGAGACATGGCCACCGCCATGTTGCGCACGCTATCGCCGCCGTCGGTGAGGAAGGTGAGGTCCTGGTTCATCTGAAAGCCTTGCTCGCGCAGGACCTCTCGCAAGCGGCGGCGCGGCTTGTCGTCATAGCTCTGGACCAGGCCGAAATAGCGGTTGTCCTGATCTTCCGGGATTGATTTGCCGACCAGGACCTCGAAATGGCTCTGCGTGCCGTCACGGGCGCGGACGTAGCCGTCGTCGATGCCGACGACAATCGGGCCTTCGGGGATGGGTAACTTCGCCCATATTGGCGGGAAGCTTCGATGAAGGAGGGGCGCTCCTCGTCGAGTTCCGATTCCGCGCGCGGCCATGCGGTGAAGATAATTGCGGACGGTCTCGGCTTTCAGCGTAGAACCGACGGGGAGCACGTCTTTCAAAAGGTCGACGGTGACGCTCCGCCTTCGCCTTACGATACAGCTTCCTCTGCAGGTTCCTGATCTTTTCGGGTTTTCGAGGCTCATCGCCATTCACCCCCTCCTCGCCAGCTTCGAAAGCACACCAGAAGTCAGGGCCCTTCCCTCCACCGGCATTACCCGGCCTCAACGGTATTATGACCCTGTCCGACTCCCACTGGCACCGCCGCCCTGAGATATTCAGGCTAGCGGAGCAAATCGAACATCAGCTTGAAGAAGCGGTCCGCATCGACATCATAGGCGATTCGCGCATTGTCCTCCTCACCGCGGTCATGCCAGAAATCGGCCACCGTGGCGCCGAATGTGTAGCTGCCGGACAGGTCGACGCCGATATGGGCGGGACGCGTTCGGACCAGGGTTGGATCGATCGCCAGCGCCAGCGCCAGCGGGTCGTGCATGGCGCCGCCGACGCCCATCGAGTTGCGGTGCAGCTTCTCGTAGAACTTCAGCCAGTCCATGGCCACGCGGCCGAGCGGCGTGTCGATGGCGGCCAGTTCCTTATATTGCGGCGCCTCGATCAGCACCTGCATGGTCACGTCGAGCCCTATCATGGTGATAGGCACCCTGGCGTCCAGCACCAGCTTCAGGGCTTCGGGGTCGCAGAAGGCGTTAAACTCGGTCGGCGTGATGATCTCGCTCTTGCGGTAGAACACGCCGCCCATCCAGATCAACTCCTTGACCTTGGGCAGCACGTGCGGGTGCTTGAGCACGAGCAGGCCGATGTTGCAGAGCGGGCCGGTCGCCACCACCAACAACGGATCCGGTGATGCCGCGAGCTTTTCGGCAAGGAAGTCCACCGCATGCTGCTTGAGGGGCCCGCGCGAGGGCTTCGGCAGATAGGGTGAGCCTTCGAGCCCGCTCGGGCCATCGGCGGTGCCCAGAACCAGCGGCCGCGCCAAAGGCCGAGCGCAGCCGGCGGCGACCGGCACGTCGCTGGCGCCGACGAAATCGAGCACCCGGATGGCGTTGTCCGTCGTCTTTTCGAGTTCGGCGTTGCCGCATGTCGTGGTGACGCCCAGAAGCTCGATGTCGGGCGAGCGGTGCGCCATCACCAGCGCGATGGCATCGTCGTGGCCGGGATCGCAGTCGTAGAGGATTGGTGTCGGCATGATCTGGGATCCTTCAGGCTGCTGGCTGGCCGTAGCGGGCCATGGTCGTCTTGAACATGTCGAGGAAGCGGCGTCCGTCGAGTCCCGTGGCAATGCGCGTCGTCTCGGGGCCGCCGCCGGGCAATATCTGGTGGCCGCGATAGGCGACAACCTGGCCGCGTGCCACGCCTTTCTCGAGCACCACATCGGCAAAGAGCGGCGCGGTCGTCGCGACGAGGCCGGGATCGATCGCCAGCGCCACGGTGATGACGTCGTCCATCGGAAAGCCGACAAGGCCGAAGAAATCGCGCCATATGTCGATATAGATCGGAAAGACAGTGCGGATCATCTCAACCACAGGGTTGGCGACGCCGGCGGCCAGCGCCTCCATGTCGGCCAGGTCGTCGCGGGTCAGCATGCTGTCGGCGACGCGGTTGTCCTCGCAGACATCGAGCGGAACGAGGATCTTGTCGACCTCCGCGTTGAGCACGATGCGCGCGGCCTCGGGATCGGCCCAGATGTTGTATTCCGACAGCGGCGTGATGTTGCCGGGCGTCGAGAAATTGCCGCCCAGCACCAGCATGGACTTTAACAGTGAGGGCAGCCGCGGTTCCTGCAGAAACGCCAGCGCGGCGTTGGTGGTCGGCCCGGTCGTCACCAGCGTGATCTCGCCTGGCGCGGACTTCACGGTATCGATGATGAAGTCCACCGCGTGGCCGGGCGTCGCCTTGCGTTTCGGCTCCGGCGCCGGCGGATTGAAGACCTTCAGCCTGTCGCCGAAGCGCGCCGTCAGCCTTTTTTCGAAATGAACCGGGGCAAGCATGTCCTGCTTGGAGTTGCCGACGATCGGGCGCCAGGCGCCGGCATGCACCGGCACATCGTCCTTGCCCGCGAGCGACAAGTTGTTGAGCATGACATCGGTGACCTGCTTGATCGGTCCGGCCGCGCCGATCGTCGTCGTCACGCCCTCCAGCCTGAGGTCCGGGTGAGCGGCGGCGAACAGCACGGCGAGAATGTCGTCGCCAGCCGAATCCACGTCCAGAATAATGCGTTGCATGAATGGCCTCGGAAGTTGAAGGGAGTCACGAGCGGTTATCGGCGGGCAGTTTGCCGCCGCTGTCTTGCGCCTTCCCCGACAGAGCGCTGCGCATCGTCTCCAGCGTCTCGCGGACCAGCTTGGGACGCGTGCGCCAGGACAAGACGAACAGCGCCATCAACGCTACGGCATAGGGCACGGCGAGGATCAGATAGGACGGGAAATTGAGGATCTGCAGACGCAGCGAAAAGGCATCGGCAAAGCCGAACAACAGGCAGCCGAGCAGGACCTTGAGCGGATTGCCGGCGGAAAAGATCAGGATCGCCACCGCCATGAAGCCGCGCCCCGACGACATGTTCTCGGTGAACATGGTGATGTAGCCGAGCGACATATGCGCACCGGCCAGGCCGGCGAACAGACCGCACAGCAGCGAGGCGATATAGCGGACCTTGGCAATCGAGATGCCCAGCGTCTCGGCGGCTTCCGGCTTCTCGCCGACGACGCGCAGATAAAGGCCGAGCCGGGTGCGGGCGTAGAACAGGATCAGCAGAGGAACCGAGAGGAAGGCGACATAGACCAGCGGCGTGTAACCGGAAATGAGCTGCGCATAGGACGGCCCGAGCATGTCGCGCGCGCCCGGGAGTTGCACCTTCGGCAGCCCGACGATGCCGCGCCCCACGACCGACCCGCGCGTGCCGAAGATGGCCTTCATCAGCGAGATCGTCATGCCGCCGGCAAGGATGTTGAGCGCCAGGCCGACGACCACCTCGTTGGCGCGGAAGCTGACGACCAGCACGGCGTAGACCAGCGCGAAGGCGAGCGCCGCCGCCACGCCGATCAGAAGGCCGCCAAAGGAGGAGCCAGTCCATATCGAGCCGATCACGGCGAAGAAGGCCGCGATCAACATCTGCCCTTCCAGGCCGATGTTGAAGATGCCGGCCTTGGTGGTGAAGGAGCCGCCGAGCGCCACCAAAAGGATGGGCGTGGTGGTGCGGATCGTGGCGACGAAAAGCCCGACATTGAAGAACGTAGCTAGAACTTCCATCGGCGCCCCCCGGTGCGGTCACCCTTGCGGCGCAGCAGCAGATCGGCCGAGACCGCCAGAATGATCAGGGCCTGGATCACGGTGATGATCTCACGGGAGGCCGTGGTGTCGACCTCGAGCAGCAGCGAACCGGCCCGCAGGGCTCCGAAAAACAGCGCGGTAAAGATCGTGCCGATCGGCGAACCGTTGGCAAGAAGGGCCGCGATCAGCCCATCAAAGCCGAAGCCGGGCGCGAACCCCTCCATGAAACGGTGATGCACGCCCAGTGTCTCGACGCCCCCCGCCAATCCGCCAACGGCACCGGAGGCGATCAAGACGCCGAACCCGGCGCGGCGAACATTGATGCCGCCATACTCGGCGAATTTGGGCGCCGATCCCACCATGGTGACGGCGTAGCCGGTGGCGGTGAAGCGGAAGAACAGCGCGGCCGCCACCGCCAGGGCAAGCCCGACAAGCAGGCCCATATTGAGCCGGGAGAATGAAAACAGCTCCGGCAGATAGGCGCTCGGCAGGATCGGCGGCGTTTCCGACCAGCCGCCGGGCCGCTTGAAGATGAAGATGGTGAAATAGGAGGTCAGCAGCACCGCGACGTAATTCGCCAGGATGGTCGACACCACTTCGTTCGCGCCGAACCGGACGCGGAAATAGGCCGGCACCGAAACCCAGGCCGCGCCGGCCGCGACAGCCGCCGCCATGGCGACGAGCACATGCAGGACCGGCGGCAGTGCAAAGGAAAAGCCCACCCACGCCGCCGCGAAGCCGCCGAGAAAGAGCTGGCCCTCGATACCGACGTTGAACATGCCGCCGCGCAGCCCGATGCAGGCGGCGACGCCGCAGATCATGATCGGGGTGGTCTGCAGCAGCGTGCCGGCGATCTTCTCCGAATCGCCGAAGGCGCCGCGTATCAGCGTGGCGAACACACGCAGCGGATTCTCGTCGATCATCAAAATGACGATCGAGCCGAGCGCGAGCGCGATTGCCAGCGCCAGCAATTGACCCGCAAGCGTGCGCCTGAGGTTTCTCGGCAGGAGCGAGGCGATCATTGAGCCTCCGCCGCAGCGACCGGATCTATTCCCGCCATCATCAGTCCGATGCTCTCCTCGTCCATCGCAGCGCCGTCGATCTCACCCATGATGCGCCCCTCGAACATCACCAGGATCCGATCGGCAAGCGCGGCCAGCTCGTCCAGCTGCGTCGAGATCAGCAGGATGGCCTTGTCCTCCGCGCGCTGGCGCATGATCTCGCTGTGAATGGCCTCTTGGGCGCCGATGTCGACGCCGCGTGTCGGCTGGTCGATCAGCAGGAAATCGCCGCCGGCGGTAAATTCGCGCGCCAGCACCACTTTCTGGATGTTGCCGCCCGACAGGCTGCCGGTGATATCCCGGGGACCCCGCGCGCGGATGTCGAAGCGCTCCATCAGCGCTTTCGTTTCGCGATCCACCGCGCTCCAGTCGATCAGCCCGCGATGGTTGTAGGGCTCCTTGCGCTGGCGCCCCATCAGCATGTTGGCCGACAGCGCGACGTTGCCGTCCACGCCGCGCGCCAGGCGATCGCCAGGGACATGCGCCAGACCGCGAGCGCGGATCTGCGCCGGTGAATGCTCGAGCAGTTCCTTGCCGTGCAGCAGGGCCGAACCATGGCTGGCCGGTCGCAGCCCGGACAGCACCTCTGCAAGCTCGGTCTGTCCATTTCCCGCGACGCCGGCAATACCGACGATCTCGCCCGCGCGCACGCTCAGATTGACCGCCTTCAATGCCGGCAGCCGGCGATCGTCGCGCGCCCACAGATCGCTGACGGACAGCACCGCGCGTCCGGAACCCGGCGAGCGGGGCCGCCGGTCGAAGCTGACGTCCCGCCCCACCATCATGCGCACGAGCTCGCGCTTGGAAAGCTCGGATTTGCCGCGTGTCGCCACCACGCGGCCATCGCGCAGCACTGTGATGGTGTCGGAAACCGCCATCACCTCCTCGAGGTGGTGCGAAATGAAGATGACCGTCATGCCGTCTTCCACGAAGCTGCGCAGCGTGGCGAACAGATCCCGGCTTTCCTGTGGCGTCAGCACCGCCGTCGGCTCGTCGAGGATGATGATGCGGGCGTTGCGGGCGAGCACCTTGAGGATCTCGATGCGCTGCTCGATCCCGACCGAAAGACCGGCAACGCGCTCCGCGGGATCGACGTTGAGGCCGAATTTGCGCGACAGCGTCCGCGCCTGCTCGATCTGGGCCTTGCGGTCGATGAGGCCACGCCTGCGGATTTCCATGCCGAGGAAGATGTTGTCGGCGACGGTCAGCGAGGGCACGAGCTTGAAGTGCTGGTGCACCATACCCAAGCCTTCGGCGATGGCGACGGCCGGGCTGGTGACGACGAGAGTCTTGCCATTGACCGAGATGGTGCCTTCATCGGGCTGCAGCAGCCCGAAAAGGATGTTCATCAGCGTCGTCTTGCCGGCGCCGTTCTCGCCGATGATGGCGTGTATTTCGCCGTGCCGCACGGACAGGTCGATGCGATCGTTGGCGGTGAACGCGTCGAAGCGCTTTGTGATGCCCTGAAGCTGTACCGCTAGGTCCATGGATGACGACGAGCCGAAACAAGAAAGCTGGTAAATGAAGGGCCGGCGCCGAACTTGGGCGCCGGCCGCCGGTTTCGGCAAGCCTATTTCGCCTTGGCGATCGTGATTTTGCCGGCGATCACATCCTGGCGCAAGGCTTCGAGCTTGTCCTTGACCGCCGCGGGCAACTTGGCCGCGGCGTCGTCGCAGAGCTTCACCTCGACGCCGCCCGAGGCAAGATCGAAGGTGCGGGTGCCGGCCTGCACCTTCTTGCCCTGGACCTCGTCCTTGATGATCGAATAGACGGCCACGTCACCGCGCTTGAGCATACTGGCAAGCACGTTGCCCGGCGCCGAGGAGCACATGTCGATGTCGACGCCGAGCGAATACTTGTCGGCCGCGGCGCTCGCCTGCATGACGCCCTCGCCGGTCGGACCGGCGACATTGTAGACGATGTCGGCGCCCTGCCCGTAAAGCGTCATGGCCAGTTCGCTGCCCTTGGCGGGATCGTCGAAGGTGCCGGCGAAGACGGCGTTCACCTTGACGTCGGGGGCCGCGTATTTCACGCCCTGCTCATAGCCGCCGAGGAAATTGCGGATGACCGGAATGTCGCGACCGCCGACGAAGCCTATGGCCTTGCCGGACCCGATCTTATCGAAGGCGGGTCCGAGATCCTCGACCATGCCGGCCAGCGCGCCGGCGATGAAGGAGCCCTGCTCCTCGGCGAAGTTCGCGTAGATCATCGACTTGCTGTCAAGCACGCCGTCGATGAAGACGAAGCGCTGGTTGGGATACTGCGCGCTGACCTTCTGCAGCGCGTCGACCAGTTCCCAGCCCATCACGAAGATGAGGTCGTATTCGCCGCTCTTGGCAAGGTTGGCGAACTGCTCTTCGTAGTCCAGCGAGCGGTTACCGGTGTCGACCAGCTTGAGGTCGATGCCGAAATCGTCCTTGGCCTTGTTGAGGCCGTTGACGATGGAGACGCCGAAGCCCTGCGCGAAATAACCGGAGATCGCGGCCACGTGCACCTTGTCGGCGGCAAGAGACGGAAGCGAGGAAGCGGCCAGCACGATACCGGCCGCCAAAAGGCGAGCGAATGACTTCATTTGGTTCAACCCTCTGGTAGCCTGTCGGCGGAGCCATCAACTCGGTCTTCTCACTGCCGATCTTGTTGATGGTCATATGACCATCGAAAAATACAAGAGTGTTGTCAATCCCCCACCGCAATCTTCGGATTAGCCCTGCGGTCCACGAACTGGATGAAATTGGCGGGAAACCCTCCCTTTGGGCGGGCTTCTGACGCCATTGTCCGGAT
Source organism: Mesorhizobium sp. M0830 (assembly GCF_040319965.1). NCBI lineage: Bacteria > Pseudomonadati > Pseudomonadota > Alphaproteobacteria > Hyphomicrobiales > Phyllobacteriaceae > Mesorhizobium > Mesorhizobium sp. M0830. The sequence goes on from NZ_JAMYOR010000016.1 coordinate 97,405, forward strand.
TTCTCCGCCTCGGTCGCGCCGAGACGAAACCAGGGTTGACTTTGGCGGCACAAGGAAAGACTGTTGCTACTCAAATGAATTCTGGAGAGTGGCATGGCCGAGGTCGCGGTGCGGAAATTCGTCATTTCCGTCGATGAGATTTTTCATGAGGGCGGGCCCGTGGCCGAAACCCCGGCCAGGCGCGGAGCAATCCTCGCCGTCATCGAAAACCCGTTCGCGGGCGGCTATGTCGAGGATCTCATGCCGTTTATGGATGAACTGAAGCCGCTCGGCCTGGAAATGGCCAGGCGCCTGCTCGAGGCTTTGGGCGGCGATGCCGCGGCGATCGAAGGTTACGGCAAGGGCGCCATCGTCGGTGCCGCCGGCGAACTCGAGCACGCGGCGCTGTGGCACAATCCGGGTGGTTATTCGATGCGCGAGATTCTCGGCGGCGCCAAGGCAATCGTTCCATCCACCAAGAAGGTCGGCGGCCCCGGCACCCGGCTCGACGTGCCGATCACTCACATCGACGCATCCTATGTGCGCAGCCATTTCGACGCCATTGAGGTCGGCATCAACGATGCGCCCCGCGCCGGCGAGATGGTTGTCGCGCTCGCCATGACCACGGGTCCGCGCGTGCACGCCCGCGTCGGCGGCCTCAAGGCCAGCGAGATCAAGGGCGAGGACGGCTTGCGATGAGCGAGGATATCGGCGTGCGCCGCATCGTTACGATCGTCGAGGAAACGCTGATCGAGGGCGGCCGTGTTCTGGAAACCCCGACGCGTCGCGCCGCCGCGGTGGCGATCATCATCAATCCGTTCGCCGGCGCCTATCAAGAGGACCTGACGCCGCTGATGACTATCGGCAAGGCGCTCGGCCGCATCTTGCCGGAGCGCGCGGTGGCCGCCCTTGGGCTTTCGGGCGACAGGGTCGAAAGCTTCGGCAAGGCCGCGCTGGTCGGCGAGGACGGCGAGCTGGAGCATGCCGGGGCCTTGCTGCACCCCGAGCTTGGCGCCCCGTTCCGCGATGTGCTCGGCGGCGGCGCCGCGCTCATTCCCTCCTCCAAGAAGCGCGGCGCGCCGGGCGCGGCCTTCGACATTCCGCTCGGCCATAAGGACGCGGCGCGGGTGCGCAGCCATTTCGACGGCATGGAGGTTCGGGTGGCCGACGCGCCGCGGGCCGGCGAAATAGCAGTTGCGATCGCGGTGACCGATTCGGGCCGTCCGCTACCGCGTGTCGGCGGACTGACAAAGGACAAGATCGTCGGGTTGGACGGCATGATCTGACGGCTGGCACCCGGCGGCGTGTCGCCGGAAAGCCGTCCGGGGCCGGGCGGCTTTTATATTTCGGCCTGGATCGAATCGGCCGCGCTTCAGGCGGCCACGAACTCCGGCATGGTCACCGAGGGCGGCGTATTGCGGCTGCGTCCGATCCGCTGGACGCCATCGACCAGGATCATGCCGATACCGGGCATGTTGCCGAGCGTCATGGCGTCGAGCACGTCTTCGCCGGCGCCGCCCATCGCTTGGTCGATGAAGACGAGGTCAGCGGCAAGGCCTTCGGCTATGCGGCCGCGATCCGTCAGACCGCGCATTCTCGCGACATTGCCGGTGGCGAAACAGACCGCCATTTCCGGCGCCACGTCGCCTAGCGAGGCAAGCATGGTGACCAGCCGCAGCATGCCGAGCGGCTGCACGCCGGATCCCGCCGGGCCGTCGGTGCCGAGCACCAGCCGGTCGAGCGCGCCGATCTCGCGGATCACCCCGAGGACGAAGAGGGCTGCCCGCATATTGCCGTTGTGAACGATCTCGAGATAGCGCGGGCTCTTCTCGCATATCAACCGCAGCTCGGCCTCGGGCAGCGAGGTGGGGCCGCCATTGAGGTGCGCGGCGACATCCGCATCGACTTCGAGCACGGTCTCGGATCCAATGCGCGCCGAGCCCGGAATGGAATGGCCGCCCGTATGCGTCATCGAGGTCATGCCGTTGCGGCGCGCCCACTCGATCATCTTGCGGCCGGTGGGTCCATCCTTGATCGCGCCGAGCCCGAATTCGCCGATGAGCGTGACGCCGGCGGCGGCGAGTTCTTCGAAATCCTTCTCCTCGAGCCCCGGCTCCAGCACCAGCGCGCCCGCCAGGACCTTCATGCCCAGCGGCGAAAAGCCGGAAAAGGTGCGCTGCGAGGTGATGGCAAGCGCCTTCACGCCCACGACGTCGCGCGGGCGGCCGGGCACATGTACCTCGCCGGCTGAAACCAGCGTAGTCACGCCGCCATGCAGCGTGGATTCGATCCAGCCCAGCTGGTTCTGCCGCGGCGTCCAGTCGCCCATGACCGGATGGGCGTGGTTGTCGATCATACCGGGCATGATCGCCGAGCCCTTGGCATCGATAACCGCGCAGCCGGAGCCTGGGCCCATGACACTTTCACGACCGAGGGCCACGATCAGGCCGTCCTCGATCACGATCGTGTCGGCATCCGCCAACGGTCGGGCAATGTCGCCCGTCAGGATCGGGCCAAGATTGCGGATGACGAGACGGCTCGCCTCGCCGCCGGGTTTGTGTGAATGCTGCATGCTGCCAACAAGTCCTTGTTCTGTGCCCGCGGACCAGCGGATCTGCCGGCATGGAAGGATGCCGACCCTGACACTTGCCGCGGGATATCGGTTGGGGAAGGCCGGACAGAGCCGGACCCATCGCCTGAGGTGTTATGCCGTATCGTCCGACCCGCTGATTCGGTTGAGAAGATCAAGCAGTGTCGCCTGCTCTCCCGGGGTCAGCGGTGCAAGCAGCCGGCGCACCACTTCCATGCTGCGGTCGAGCAAAGGCAAGGTATAATGGACGCCGGCATTGGTCAGCGTGATCATCGTCATGCGCTGGTCGGTCTCCGAGCGCTTGCGTTCGATCAGGCCCCTTTTCATCAGCGCCTTCACCACCAGGCTGATGGTCGAGGGGTCCATCTGCGTCAGGCGCCCGAGATGGTTCTGCGAAACCTCCCCGTGCCGCAGCAACGTCGCCAGCGCCGCATGCTGTGTGGGCGTCAGGTCGGCATGCGGCATCACTTCCTGAAAACAGGCCGTCGCCCGCTGGTGCGCTTTGCGCAGGATATGCGCGGCATGGTGCTCGAGCGAATATCCGGTGCGCGCGTAGAAGGCGAGAATTTCCTCGCGGCCCAGTTCCGGCAGCTCGAACGCAGCGCTTGAGGGGGCGGACAGGGTCTTCTCGCCTGTCTTCTCTTCGCCGCTCAATGCGGTTTCCATGTTCTTCTGTTCATTCAAAGGCCGCGAGCCCTCCATTGCAAAAGCTAAACGTCGTTGTCTCAGGCGGCAATCATGTTGGCGATCGGCACGCCCTCGCGCAGCGCCGCGACGACGGCGGCCGAATCCGACACCACGCCGAAATGCGTTGCGATGTCGTAGAGCGAGCTCTCGTGTTCGCGCGGCCCCGTCGCCGCGCAGGCATCGGCCGGCACGACCACGTCGTAGCCGATGAAGAATGCATCATGCACCGTGGAGCGCACACAGATGTTGGTCACCACCCCGCAAATCACCAACTGATCCACCTGCATGTCCTTCAGCGTGAGATCCAGGTCCGTCTGGAAGAAGGCAGAATAGCGTCGTTTGATCACGTGGATCTCATCCGCTCGCGCCCCGAGATCCTCGATGACCTCGACCGCCCACGTCTTCTCCAGTCCATGCGGCGTGCGCTTTTCCCATTCGCGCTCGCGGCGCATACCCGGGCGGTGCGCATCGTGCACCCAGATCACCGTCGCACCGGCCGCTCGCGCGGCCTCGATCAAGGCCAGTTGCGGCGCGACGAGCCGTTCATAGCCGGGAAGCACCATCTTGCCGCCGGGTTTGCAGAACTCATTGATCATGTCGACGACCACAAGCGCGGTGCGTGCCGGATCGAGCCTGAGCTGGCGATCCTGGAAATGCGCGGAAAAGACATCCACCGACATGGCTTGCCCTCGTTTCTCACCGTCATCGGACAGTCTATCTTTGTTGATGATCAAACAAGACGCCGAACCCCAATGAAGTCAAGCGATTTTTAAGCACGTGCGAAAATCTCCCGTATCTGGGAAGAATGGCGCCTTCCTGAGTGAGAAAACCGCCGAAACTTGCAACTTGACAACGCGGGAACCTTATCGCTTACTCATATGACAATCAACGAATTGCTCGAGCATCAGGACGGCTCGCGCATCAACAGAGGGGTTCCTGAGATGTCTGGTTCCATGCCCAGTTCGCGCATTGTATTTGCCCCCGCTTCCCTCAAGAAATTCGTCTTCGCCGCCTCGCTTGCCGCTGCCCTCGCCCCATCCCACCTGTCGGGCGTCGCGCAGGCCGAAGGCGTCACGCTCAAGGTGTTCGGCGGCTCGTCGCTGGATGTGTTGGCGCCGCGCGAAAAGCCCGAAGTCCAGACGCAGATCCGCGAGCAGATCGTCTCCGGCTTCCTGAAGGAGCACCCGGACGTCGCCGCCGTCGAATGGGACGCGCAGGGGCCGCAGTCCGGTTCGCTGCAGCGCATGATGACGGCGAAGCTTTCCGGCCAGGAAATGGACCTGATCGCCTGCTCGGCCTATTGGGTCAACGGCGCCTATGTCCGTCGCGGCCTGCTCAAGCCCATCACAGACGAGGTCAAGCCGTTCGCGGGCAATGTCGACGCCACCAGCCTCGGCGCCTTCACGGTTAGCGGAAAGCTCTACGGCGTGCCGATCAGCTCGCTGTCGACCTCCACGATCTTCTACAATGTGGAACTGTTCAAGAAGCTCGGTATTCCCGAGAAGCCGACCTACGAGGATCTCAAGGCAGCCGTGCCGAAGCTACAGCAGGCAGGCGTCATTCCGCTGCTGCATCAGGGCGCCAACGCGGTCATGTGGCCCATGTGGTACTTCGAGGCACTGGCGCAGTCCAGCGGCGATCCGATCACCCTGACCCAGGCGCATCTCGAGGGTAAGGAGCCTTTCAACGACGACGCCAGTGTCGGGGCCTTCCGCCTCATCAAACAGTGGGTGGACGATGGCATCCTGTCGAAAGACTCGCTCTCGGTCGACATGGACGGCATGCGCGCCGCCTTCGCCAGCGGCAAGAGCGCCATGTACTATGGCGGCACATGGGAAGTGCCGTCGCTGAAGGACAGCGTTAAGACCTTCACCTGGGGCGTGTTTCCTTTCCCCAAGATGCCCGGCACCAAGGGCGAGCCGAAACATGGCGGCGGAGCCGACAACGGCATGTGCCTCTCGGCCTCGATTCCGGACGAGAAGGTCAAGCCCGCGCTCGACTTCATCGCCTATCTCACCAAGCCGGAGGTGGCCAAGATCTACTTGGCCGCGGACCAGCCCATCGCGACCTCCATCAAGGGTGTCGATGGCGTGAACGAACCCTATGCCGCATCGCTGCGTGAAACGACTTTCCCGAATACGGTGAAGTTCCTTGATTGGATGTGGCCGAGCGAGGTGACCACGGCGGTCGCCTCCGGCATCGCCGGCGTCGTGGGTGGCACCGCCACGCCCGAAGATGCCGCGGCCAGCGTGCAGACGGCGTTCAAGACGCTGGTCGACGAGGGCAATTGGCCACCCAAGGACTGAGCCGGGACCTTCCAACCATAACAACCATCCTCCCCCTGCCGCGGGCCGGGCACGCAGACCGGCCCGCGGCGTCATTCCCAGGCAGAAAGATACTTCCATGACGCGCGCGGCCCGACAGCGGTTTTCCATCGGCTACCATCTCAACAGCTGGGATCTGACCGGCCAGCCGCTGCGCCCGGCGCTCGAATTCCTCGCCGGCCAGGGCTTCGGCTGGTTCGAGATCCTCGCCTTCACCAGCCTGTCCGACCAGTTCGCGCGCAAATACATGCAGCTCGGCGATCTGCCGCCTGCAGGGGTTACGACAGACACCGACATCCTGCGCCGCTACGCACTGCTTTCGGAAGCCCAGAACGATCTCGGCATCAAGCTGTCCTCGCTCTATGTCAATGCAACCTTCATCAATCCCAACCTATGGGCCTATGAGCGCGACTGCCTGGTAGCGCTCGCGCGCCTGCTGAAAGGCTTCGGCGCGCCGGTGCTGGTGCTTGGCGGCGGCCCCTCGGAGGCGTCCGGCAACGCGCATGCCCCCGACGATTACAAGGCCTTCTGTCGGGCGCTCGAAGACATCGGGCGCCGCACCGCCGACCTCGGCATCGCTGCCGTCTACCATCCGCACCTCGACACGTTTGTCGAACGCCGCGGGCAGCTCGATCGCATGATGGACGAGCTCGACACCCGGCACGCGGGCCTCTGCATCGACCCCGCCCATCTGGTGCAGACGCATTCCGACCCGGTCGACGCGCTGAAGACCTATGTGTCGGCCGTTCGCTACATGCACTTCAAGGACTCCAGGGTCGACGACAATCTGAAGGGGCCGGAACGCTACGCCGCCTTCTGCGAACTTGGCGCCGGCGTGGTGGATCTCCCGGATCTGGTCGACGTTTTGCTCGACGCGGAATATGACGGACTTGCCATCGTTGAGCTGGACGCATCCCAGAAGACCGCCGAGCAGAGCGCGCTCGAAAGCATCGAGTATCTGACCGGCACGTTGGGTCTGACGCTGGCTCCCGGAAAAGGCTGAAGCGGGACATGGCGGCAAGCGGCCGACGGGCAGGAGCGACCGGTGGCGATGCTTTCGCCGCCGCCCTCATGCTCGCTCCCGCCGCTCTGCTTCTCGGCCTCTTCTTCGTCTGGCCGTTCCTGCGCGGCCTGTGGATCAGCGCGACGCGCTGGGACGGTTTTTCCGCACCGGTCTTCGTCGGCTTCTCCAACTACGCCCGGCTCTTCGGCGACAGCCTGTTCCAGGGCGCGCTGCTCAACAATCTGATCTTCGTCGTCCTCATCCTGATCTTCAAGAACGGCTTGGGCATGGGGCTTGCGCTTCTGCTCGATCGCGCGCCGTTCTTTCGCGGGCCGATCCGCGCCGCCGTCTTCATCCCCGTCACGCTGTCGTTTGCCGCGACGGGCCTGCTTTGGTCATGGATCTACAATCCGGTGTTCGGCCTACTCAACGCCGCGTTGGACCTGGCCGGGCTTGCCGGCCTGAAGCGTTCCTGGCTCGGCGATGCCGACATCGCCCTTTATGCGATCGTCGCGGTCGACATCTGGAAATGGCTGGGCTTCCACGCCGTGATCTATCTCGCCGGCCTGCAGACCATTCCGGCCGAACTCTACGAGGCGGCGCGTATCGACGGCGCCAGCGCATTTCATCGCTTCCGCCACATCACCTTGCCGCTGATGATGCCGGTCGTGCTGATCAACGTCATCCTCGGCCTGTCGGGCGCGTTCGTGCGCAATTTCGATATCGTTCAGGTATTGACCCAGGGCGGCCCCAACCACGCCACGGAGGTGGTGATGACCTTGATGGTCAAGACCGCCTTCCAGGACGGCAACATGGGCTATGCGAGCGCCATGGGCTTTACGCTGTTCCTGATCGTCGGGCTCTGCTGCGTGGCGCTGCTTTCGCTCATGCGCCGTTCGAGGGTGGACCTGTGACGATGGCAGCGCCCGCCCCTGCCGTGCCGGCCGGCAAGGCTGTCTCCGCCCAAATACCTGCAAGGCGCCGCCGCTCCTTGCTTGGTCGAGCCGGTGGCGAGCTCGCCCTCGTCTACGGCCTGCTCGCGCTTGTCCTGGTCGAAACGCTCTATCCGCTGATCTGGGTTCTGTTCGGCTCCTTCAAGTCGAAGGAAGAGGTGATCGCCAATGTCTGGGGGCCACCTTCGCAGCTTCTGTGGTCGAACTATGCGGAGGCCTGGAAGATTTCCGGCATGGGCGCCCGCATCTTCAACTCCGCGAGCATTACCGCGGGCGCGCTGCTCATCCTGGTGGTGGCCGCCACGCCCGCGGCCTATGCGCTGTCGCGCATCAGATTCCGCGGACGCAACATCATCCTGGCCTTCATCGTCGCCGCCATGCTGGTGCCGCCGCAGGTGATGGCGATCCCTTTGTTCATGACGGCGCGCGACCTTGGGCTCGTCAACAGTCGTGTCGGCATCGCCATCATCCATGCCGCGTCGACATTGCCGCTTTCCATCTTCATCATGCGCAGCTTCTTCCTGACGCTGCCGATGGAGCTGGAGGATGCCGCCCGCATGGACGGCGCGAGCCGGGTGCAGACGCTGTGGCATGTGATGCTGCCGCTCATCCGTCCGGGCATCGCCCTGGTCACCATCTTCGCCTTCATCGAGATCTGGAACGACTTCTTCCTGGCCTTCCTGTTGCTGCGCGAGCCGTCGGTGCAGACGATCCCACTCGGCCTCGTCGCCTTCTTCCAGCAATACGGCTCGATGTGGAACCTGTATTTCGCCGCTCTCACGCTGACGACGCTGCCGGTCATAGCGGTGTTCCTGCTGATGCAGCGGCATTTCATCGCCGGCCTGACCGCCGGCGCGGTAAAGTCCTGAAACGGAGATTGCGATGAGCGCATCCCAAACGCGCCCGCTGGGCATCGGCGTCATCGGCTGCGGCGAGATCGCGCAGCTCATGCATCTGCCGATCATCCACGAATTGCCACAGTCGAGGATCGCCGCGCTTTGCGATCTGTCGCTGAGCGTGCTCGACAGCCTGGGCGGCCACTACGGCGTCACGGCACGCTACCGTGACTATCGCGATCTGCTTGGCGACCCGGCGGTCGATGCGGTGGTCATATGCACCTTCGACCACGCACCCGTGGTGCGCGCGGCCATCGAGGCGGGCAAGCACTTCATCGTAGAGAAGCCGCTGGTTTTCACGGCGCAGGAGGCACGCCCGCTGGTCGCGGCGGCCGCCGCGAGCGGCCTGACGGCCCTGGTCGGCTATATGAAGCTCTACGATCCCGGCTACAGGCTCGCCTTGGAGAGGATCGCGGCGATCGGCCGTCCAAAGATGATCCAGGTGCATGATTTCGCCGGCCGCTTCGACCGCTACCAGCAGCTTTACACCCAGGTGCGCGGCAAGGATGTCGATGCCGCCATGATCAAGGCCGGTCAGCAGGAGGTGGCCGGCCGCGTCACGACAATGCTGGGCGGGCGGCACGCGGCCTATGCCGATCTCTATATGACGCTGCTGATGCTGGGCAGCCACGACCTCGCCGTGCTGCGCGGCGCCTTCGGCGTGGCCGAAACCGTGTCCTACGCGCAAGCGGTCGGCCCGACCCATCTGATGGCGGTGCTGGGCTTTGCCGACCGCGTTCCGGCGCTGCTGGAAGTCGCGTTCGGGGCGCAATATGAATGGTGGGACGAATGGATGACGGTCCACGGCGAGGCTGACGAGGTGCGCATCGACTTCCAGAATCCGTATGTGCGCAACGCGGCTGCCACCGTGCGCCTGCGCGAAGCCGCGGGCGAAGGTCCGAGCGAGCGCATCCTGCCCGGCACGCCGGAGACCGCCTTCCGCCGCCAATGGCAGCATTTCATCGCCTGCATCCGCGGCGAGGCCAAGCCGATCGCGCAACTTCAAGGCGGGCTCGACGATCTCGAACTTGCCGAGCGCATCATCAAGGCGCTCCCTGCAGGAGCGCTCGATGAGGCCGCGGCATGAGCGGCATCCTGGTTACGGGATCGAGCGGCCTGCTCGGCCGCCACGTCGCCGCGGCGCTTGCCGAGGCCGGGCATGACGTCATCGGCCTGGACCTGGCCCCGCCGCCAAGCGGCTCGGCGTGGAGGCATGTGAGCGCCGACGCGACCGACCTGTCGGCCGTCTACGAGCTTGCAAAAGGATGCCGTGCCCTGGTGCACATCGCCGCGATCCCGCGACCGACCGGGCGGGCGGCGGCGGATGTCTTCCGCATCAACATGTCCGCCATGTATGCCGCGACCGAAGCGGCGCGGCTGATGGGGATAGCCCGCTTCGTCTATGCCTCCTCCTTCAGCGTTCTGGGCTACCCCTTCTTCGAGCAGCCCGTCATGCCGCCCTATCTACCTGTTGACGAGGGCCACACCGCCGCCCCGCAGGACGTCTATGCGACAACCAAGTGGCTCGGCGAGGAAATGGTCGAGGCCATGGTGCGGCGCGGCGCCTTTTCCGCCCTGAGCCTGCGCATGCCCTGGATCCAGACACCGGAAACATTCCATGCCGCCGTGGGGCCGCGCCGGCGGCAGGCCGATGCGGCCCGCGACCTCTGGGCCTATCTCGACGCGCGCGATGCCGCCTCTGCCTTCGTCGCGGCGGTCGAAAGACCGGCCGATCGCCATCTGCGCGTCTTTCTGAGCGCGGCCGACAGCTATATGGACCGGCCGAGCGCGGCGCTCGCGGCGCAAGCCTATCCCGGCGTTCCGATCACGCGCCAACTGGACGGCAACGCCGCCTTCATCGACACCTCGGCGGCGAGGGCCGCGCTGGGATTTGCGCCGCGCTTCTCATGGCGCGACTATCGCTGATCGGTATCTGGGTTTCGGAGACAGGAAAGATGCGCTTCAAGGACAAGATCGTTCTGGTCACGGGCGCTGCCGGCGCCATCGGCTCTGCGGCGGTACGCCGCTTCGTCGAGGAAGGCGCGGTAGTCGCCATCGCCGACCTCGACGGCGTCCGTGCCGAGGCGCTGGCAACGACGTTCGGCGATCGCGCCGAAGCCTTTGCTGTGGACGTAGCGGACCCTGTGGCGGTGGAGGCCACGGTCAAGGCGGTGGCCGCGCGTTTCGGCCGGATCGATGTGCTGTTCAACAATGCCGGCATCTCCGGAAAGGTCGCGCCGGTCCACGAACTGAGCATCGAGGACTGGCAACGCATCATCAACATCAACCTGAACGGCATGTTCTATGTCCTGCGCGCGGCGCTGGCGACCATGATCGCGGGCAAGATCAAGGGATCGGTGGTCAATATGGGCTCGTCCATGGCGGGCTGGGACGTGCTGTGCGGCGGCGCCGGCTATGCCTCGACCAAGCACGGCGTGGTCGGGCTGACCAGGATCGCGGCTCTTGACGCCGCGGCCTATGGTATTCGCGTCAACGCCATCTGTCCGGGGGTCGTCGAGACCCGGCTGGGTGTGCCGGCGCAGGACGAGGCGGCCTATGAAGCCGCCATTCGCCGCTTCTCCGACCGCATTCCGCTGCGCCGAATCGGTCAACCCGAGGACGTTGCCGCCGCAGTAGCCTTCCTGGCCTCGGACGATGCGCGCCACGTTACCGGCGTGGACTGGCTGATTGACGGCGGCCAGACATTGCAGAGCTGGGCAAACGCCCCTGATGCCGAAGCTTTTCCACGATTTTCCTGACACCCCCAGTCTGAGAAACTAAGTCTTTCATGTTTTGGCGGAAGCATATCCAGCGTTGTTGAAGTAGTTTGCGCATTCGTCTGGCTTGATGGTGCCGACGAGGGTGCCGAGATGGAGAGCAGGAAAATCTGTGGGGTGTTTCAGGTAGTTCGAGCAAGAGAGCGGCGGTAGAGTTGCCGTGGTGACGCTTCGCACAGGGGGACGGATTGGAGCATGCTTGAAGGCGAGATCGGCTCATCGGGAGGAGCCAGCGGTTCGATCCTGCAACTCACGGTCCGCCTGCTCGATGTGAACCCGATGATCTGGAGGCGTGTGCTTGTACCGGCCGCCATGACACTGAAGGAACTGCATGGCGTCTTTCAGGTGCTGCTGGGATGGCGCAGCCTGCACCTTTATCGGTTTCGCATCCACGCGGTGCATTATGCGTTCCTGGGAGCCGGGAGCCGAACGTCCCGACCGAACGCTTTGCAGCTTCAATTTCCGCCGCAGCGACAAGTTCGTCTACGAATACGACATGGCGGACTACTGGAAGCACGAGGTCCGGATCGAAGCCTGGCTTGAGCCGGGCCCCACAAGCGCCACCCGGCCTGCATCGGCGGCAAGGGTAATTGCCCGCCCGAGGAATGTGGCGGTCCGGCGGGCGACGACGAATGCCGCATCGAAGCACTCGGCCTCGATGCCCGCGAAGATCTCGACACCATGGTCGAGATTCTGGATCGGGGCGTGCTGCAGGACCAGCCACATCTGTTGGATGACGACGAGATCCGTAGGTGGCTCGAGGATGTTGTGGAGCGAAACCGCGCTCGCGAGCCACTCTGGCCGGGTCGGTTGACCGGCGCTCAGTGAACACCCGATTGCACGCCGGCGAGGACCATTTTCTCAAGCATCAGCAGCTTTACTGAGCCGACGCTCTCGGTCCGCCGGCAAAGACAATATTCGGGTTCTTGCCGCCAAGCTCCATTATGGTCTTCTTGAGAGTTCGGGACGCGGCGACGATAATGGCGCTCCCGGTAGCGGTCGAGCCCGGGCACGAGACGACGTCCACGTCGGGATGTTCCGCGATGCGTTGCCTACCGGATCGCCATAGCCGGTAACGACGTTGATACGCCTTTTGGCAGGCCGGCTTCCTCAAGGATCTTCGCGAGCTGAAGGGTAGTTCCCAACGTGAGTTCACTCGGCTTTGCCACGACGCCATGGAACTATCCGCTGGTCGTCCTCAGTCAGAAATTGCCATTTGCTCTCGCTGCGGGCTGTAGCGTCCACCGGCCAGGCGCCCCATCTCGCGCAATTAAGGTATGAGACCAGTGGCGCGATATGTCCTGATCGTCCGGTCGTAGATGGCAATATCCTGGCAGCCGCGCGCGACGAGTTGAGCACCCTCGATGGCGGCGAAGATCGCCATCGCATGCTCCCGCAATTGTTGCTCGCCAGCCGCAGGCTTGGCCCGCGTCAAGACCTGCGTGATCCAGCCTACGTTCGTCTCGGCGAACTTGTCCACTTCGGTCCGAACCTCAGCGGGAAGATCGTCGAGCTCGGCGCTCATGATGCCGCATAGACACATGCGATTGTCGTTGGTCAGTGCCGAACGAAAGATCTCGGTATATCGATCCATGCACCAGGTCGCGTCCTTCGACGTCGCCAGCACCTCCGCTAGATAGGTTGCCCCATCTTCAGTGTAGCGGCGTGCCAGCGCAGCCCCGAGGTCGCCCTTGGTCGGGAAATGGTAGTGCACGCTGGCGCTCTTGATCCCGACCTCTTTCGCCAGCTCGCGGAAGCTGAGCGCATTGTAGCCATGCGCCTGCACCGTCGCCTTTGCGACCGCCATCAGCGCCTCGCGCATATCTGTTTTGGTCTTAGCCATCGTCGTTCCGTACCTATCATCCGATAGATAGTTGTTGACGCCGAAAAAGGGAAGGGGTAAACGGCATCGCGTAACCTATCTATCGATAGACAGTTAAAGGAGCCTTGTTATGAAAATCTTCGATCGCCCCGGCTTTCCCAATCCGGCTCGTATCCGCATCGTCCTCGCCGAGAAGGGGCTTGAGCCGCAGGTCGAGTTCGTCTCCGTCGACCTCATCGCCGCCGAACACAAGCAGCCGGCCTTTCTTGAGAAGAACCCGTCCGGCGTACTGCCGGTCCTGCAGCTCGACGATGGCGCGTATATCGCCGAGGCAACCGCCATCACCGAATATCTCGACAATCTCGACGGCGACCCGAAGCTCACCGGCAAGACGCCGAAGGAAAAGGCCGTCATCCACATGATGCAGAAGCGGGCTGAAACCGAGTTCCTCGATGCGGTCGGCAACTACTTCCATCACGCGACGCCTGGCCTTGGGGCCGCCCTGCAAGTGTTCAAGAGCCCCGAATGGGCCGGCCGTCAGGATTGGGGCAACCGCCAGCGGGATCGGGCTCTCGGCGGCATGAAGTATTTCGACACGGTGTTGCAGAGCCGTTCCTACGTCGCTGGCGATGCATTCTCGATGGCTGACATCACCGTGTTTGCCGGGCTGATGTTCGCCGATGCCGCCGGCATCGCCGTGCCTGAGGATCATTCCGCGCTGAACGCTTGGCGCGCGAAGGTCTCCGAGCTGCCGAGCGTCAAGAACCGCAGCGGCCAGATGTTCGTCGCCGAGGATCTGCGCCGGCTCGGGTTCTGATCACACGAGGTTATCCGCGCCTGCACCGAGGCAGAGCGGCTCTTCGCTCCGCCTCCCATCCACCAATCTCGCCGTCGCAAGCGGCTTCCTCTCGCATGGAGTTCACTATGTCTACGATCTCAACACCCAATGGCGCTTCCAGGCGCAACCTGCTGAAGGGGGTTGCTGCCGCCGGCGCCGGCATCGCCGCCGCTAGCGTCAGCGCAGCCGATGCAAAAACACCCACGCCGACAAATAGCGGCAAGCCGACAGCGGACCGTCTGACCATGAAGGACGGTACTAGCCTCTACTACAAGGATTGGGGCTCGGGTCCCGCCGTCGTCTTCAGCCACGGCTACCCGCTGTCCTCCGACGCCTGGGAGGACCAGATGTTCTTCCTGCTACAGAACGGCTATCGCGTCATCGCCTATGACCGTCGGGGCTTCGGGCGGTCGAGTCAGCCGGCCAAGGGTTACGACTACGACACCTTCGCCGATGATCTGGCGCAACTGGTCAATGCACTCGATCTGCGGCAGGCGACCTTCGTTGGCCATTCCATGGGCGGCGGCGAGGTGGCCCGCTACGTCGCCCGTCATGGCCAGAGCCGCGTCGCCAAGGTCGCCTTCGTTTCCTCGGTGACGCCGTTTCTGCTGAAGACGCCGACAAATCCGAACGGTGCACCCAAGGAGCTGTTCGACAGCTTCCGCGCGGCCGTCCAGGTTGACCGCTCGCAATGGAATCTCGACGTCACCATGCCGTACTACAGCTTCAACCGGCCGGGCGCGAAGGTCTCGGGAGGATTGCGGCAGAACTATTGGCGGCAGGGGCAGGCGACCGGCTTTCTCGCCGCCTACCATGCGCTTGGTGCTTTCTCCGAGACCGATTTCCGAGACGACCTCAAAAAGATCACCGTCCCCGCACTGGTGGTGCATGGCAGCGACGATCAGATCGTCCCGCTCGAGATCTCTGCGAGGCTGACGGCCAAGCTCATCCCGCAGGCAAAGCTCATCGTGTACGACGGCGGTTCTCACGGCTTGCTGCATGTCGACAAGGACCGGCTGAACGCCGATCTTCTGGCATTCCTTCGCGGCTAACCCGGATATCTCACACAGTCTTTCGGCGCGAGGCTGGCGGCAGCGATTTTGCAGGCGCTTGAGCTGCGGGCAAGGGATGTCGGCC
>NZ_JAMYOR010000017.1:0-111003 GCF_040319965.1 Mesorhizobium sp. M0830
CGACGAAAACTCGCCAATCTCAACGGCCACTATCTCGAAAATCTCATCCGTCAAAAATCAACGTTAACCTGAAGCGATTCCCCTGATTCAGCCCCGATGCCGCCTATGCGAAAGAGCTGAAAGCGCTAGCCAACCCCGACGAGGTTCCAGAACCGCCATGCGGCGACTGGGGCGAAATGCCTGACGGCATCCAGTATTTCGAGGTGTCGACGGGGGCGGGGCGCAAGCTGCTGTTCGTGCGGATAGGCCAAGACGAGCCGTTGTTTGACGAGCAGACGCTGGAGGTGTTGCCGGTTGGGTAGGAGCCGGGCCGACCTAAATGTTAGGGAATAGCTCAATCTGAACTGGGTTAGCCTCATCCGGCTTCGAATTATTGTCGATGATCTTCAGGATTTCATCCCGAGACCTAGCCAAACGAAAAAGTCGATAGTTTGCAACTCTTTGATTCCGCTCGACAAAAGTCCTCATGATACTGCTTGCCTTCTCAATCAATCCAATGGCTATTGTCGTCTCTGCCAACGGAATGGAAGCTCGGCGCATGAGTTCGCCAACGACGAATAGCAAGTGAAAATGGCCTTCGATCAACCATGATTCCTCAAAAGAGTTCCGAGTAACCGATGCCTGCCAAGCCAGGATCTCTTTCCTGCGACGCTCGATTACAGAATAGCATTCGTGGGCCGCGATAATTATTTCGGGCGTTACAGCGTGAGGATTGAATGCCTCCTCATACAGATCGCCAAATATATCATTCGAGTTAGTTTTGCTCTTTGTCGGTTCGCCGCAAAGATAAGCCAAAACGAGCTGGCCTGCTCTTGCTGCATCGACCGTCTTCATCCCCGGGCGAGGTGCGTTCTCTCCACGCTTCCTAACATAGAAATAGTTGTGAGGCCGAAGACACTCAACCAGTTGCCGCTGTATGTTGTCATTTGCTCTTAAGTCGCGATTCAAAATGCGACTCTGCGTGTTGCTTGCAAGGGCTACTCGCTCAATAAATGTAGCATCGTTTGTTTCGATAATTTTCACATGAACGTAGCCGTTGTCGAGGTCGGCCATAGTTCCGGTCGAAACCGCATGAATAACAGTCGCGGTTTGGCAGCCATTCACGATCTGAGGGTTTACCATCGTAATAGGATGTCTGCCATTCGCTACAGAAACGATCTGATCGCAAACGATTGTAAGACCGGAGTTCAAGAACCAAAAATCGCTTGCCTGTCCCGACAGTAATGTTTCCCGGATTTCCCTATTGACCTCATTGTCCAAGCCAAGAAAATATCGAACATTTTGCCAGATTAATCGCTCATCGAATGCTTGATTTTCTGCGCTGAGAAACTGAGTCAGCTCCTTCAACGATACCTTCAGCATAACTGCTCGCTTGTTGGCTTCTTTTACACCAAACGCAGCATCATCTGACGGAACGAGTTTCTTTTTGAACCGAGGCTTAGTGGCCTTTACGACGCCGTGAGATAGCTCGAACAATCCATATTCGAACAGCGCAATTTCGTGACGGCTCAGAGCTTCAACTAATCGATTGTGAGCATCTTTTTGCAGTGTAGCCTGGTTTGAAAAGAGATGAACCGAAATCCTATAACTTTCTTCTGCAAAAATATCCCATATCTCCCTCACTTTTGCAGCTAAAGGGCCATTACATGTCTTAAGCATTTCCTCGCGGTTAAGAACGGGGTCTTCAATAAAAGATATTACCTTGTCAATTTAGTCGCCGGGGAAATTCTTCCGAGAATTCTTATATGAGACAACTGTTTTGCATGACCCGATATTAATTACGCGATTGTCGTGATCGATATACACTATATCGAATGCCGCGGTCGTCGTATCCGTCTACGATATACTCGTCGACTTCTGGTTGAGGTAGCCCAAAGACAGTTTTTAGAGCAAGTCTAGAGAATGCATCGCTGCGCGAGACGCTGGCGCTCTCACGTTCACGTATGCCGCTTTCAACGACGCCGAAATCAAGGATTGTCGGCGTCGTTGCATTTGCGACTTTTGGGCTCAATCAAATCCTCTCAGCTGCACCCGCTCGTCGAGCCGCAGGTATCGCATTTCTCACACGTCCCGTTGCGCACCATGGTGAAATTCTGGCATTCGGAGCAGGCATTGCCGGTGTAGCCCTGGAGCAGCGATTTGGCGCGGCGGTCGTTGGCGAGTTTCTTGGCTTCGGCCGCCTCGACGGCCGCGGCGTCGGTGAACAAGCCTGCCGTGGCGTCGGCTGCAGCCGCCTCCTCGAAGGCGATATCCTCGGCCAATTCCCTAGCCCGTTCCTCATAGTCGCGCTTGTAGGCGACCGCTTCGTCGCTGGCCGGTTTCAGCGCCAGCACGTTGGAGCCGGAGAAGGCGGTCGGCACTGAGCGGGCAGGGGCGCCCGAGGGAGCCGCAAAGCCCTTCGGATCGTTGCCGCTGACGCGCGACACCAGCTTCACCGGCGAGGCGCCGCGGGTCAGGCCCTTGGAGACCGCATCCGTCTTGCCTTCGCTGATGCCACGGCCAAGTGCGGTGTTGGAAAAGTCCGACTGGTCGACATGGGCGAGGTCGTTGCGGCCGAGATAGGAGATCGCCAGTTCGCGGAACACGTAGTCGAGGATCGACGTCGCGCTCTTGATGGCGTCGTTGCCTTGCACCATGCCGGCCGGCTCGAACTTAGTGAAGGTGAAGGCGTGCACATATTCGTCGAGCGGCACGCCATATTGCAGGCCGAGCGAGATGGCGATGGCGAAGTTGTTGAGAAGGCCACGCAGCGTCGCGCCTTCCTTGTTCATGTCGATGAAGATTTCGCCGAGGCGGCCATCGTCATATTCGCCGGTGCGCAGGAAGATGGTGTTGCCTCCGATCTTGGCCTTCTGCGTGTAACCCTTGCGGCGGCTGGGCAGCTTTTCCTGCTCGCGCGACACGCGTTCGATGATGCGCTCGACGATCCGCTCGGTGATCTGTGCCGCGCGCGCTGCCGCAGGTGCGGCGATCAGCTGCTCGAGGGCCTCGTCCTCATCATCCTCGACATCGGCGAGCAGCGAGGAATTGAGCGGCTGCGACAGTTTCGAGCCGTCGCGATAGAGCGCGTTGGCCTTCAGCGCCAGCTTCCACGACAGCATGTAGGCGCCCTTGGCGTCTTCCACCGTGGCATCGTTGGGCATGTTGATGGTCTTGGAGATGGCGCCGGAGATGAAGGGCTGCGCCGCCGCCATCATCTGGATGTGGCTGTTGATCGAAAGCGAGCGCTTGCCGACCTTGCCGCACGGGCTGGCGCAGTCGAACACAGCCAGGTGTTCGGGCTTGAGGAAGGGCGCGCCTTCCAGCGTCATCGCACCGCAGACATGGATGTTGGCGGCCTCGATGTCCTTCCTGGAGAAGCCGAGCGCCGGCAACATCTCGAACGAAAAGTCGTTGAGCTGCTCGTCGGTGAAGCCGAACGTCTCCTTCACCCAGTCGGCGCCGAGCGTCCACTGGTTGAAGACGAACTTGATGTCGAAGGCCGACTTCAAGGCTGCGTTGAGCGCCGCGATCTTCTCGTCGGTGAAACCCTTTGCCTTGAGCGCGCCGGGGTTGATGGCGGGTGCCTGGTTGAGATTGCCGTGGCCGACCGCATAAGCCTCCATCTCGCCGATCTGGGCTTCGGAGTAGCCGAGCGTGCGCAGCGCCTCCGGCACGGCGCGGTTGATGATCTTGAAATAGCCGCCGCCGGCGAGCTTCTTGAACTTCACCAGGGCGAAGTCGGGCTCGATGCCGGTGGTGTCGCAATCCATGACCAGGCCGATCGTGCCGGTCGGCGCGATCACGGTCGCCTGCGCATTGCGGTAGCCATGCTCCTCGCCAAGCTCGATGGCGCGGTCCCAGGCGGCCTTGGCGTGGGCGGCGAGGTCCTGCTGCTTCAGGTCGGAAGCGACCAGCGGCACCGGATTGACGGCGAGCTTCTCATAGCCCTGCTTTTCGCCATAGGCGGCACGGCGATGGTTGCGCATGACGCGCAACATGTTCTGCGCGTTGCGGTCGTAGTCGGCGAAGGCGCCAAGCTCGGAAGCCATCTCGGCCGATGTGGCATAGGCGACACCCGTCATGATCGCGGTGAGTGCGGCGCAGATGGCGCGGCCCTCGTCGGAATCGTAGGGAATGCCCGACGTCATCAGCAGGCCGCCGATATTGGCATAGCCGAGGCCGAGCGTGCGGTATTCATAAGACTGCTTGGCGATCTCCTTCGACGGGAACTGCGCCATCATCACGGAGATTTCCAGCACGATGGTCCACAGCCGTACGGTGTGCTCGTAGGCGGCGATGTCGATGGTGCCGTCGGCATTGCGGTAAGGCAGCAGGTTGATCGAGGCCAGGTTGCAGGCCGTGTCGTCGAGGAACATGTATTCCGAGCACGGGTTGGAGGCCCGGATCGCTCCGGCGGAAGCGCAGGTGTGCCAGTCGTTCATCGTTGTGTTGAAATGCAGGCCCGGATCGGCCGATGCCCAAGCGGCATAGCCGATCTTTTCCCAGAGATCCCTGGCCTTCAGCGTCTTCAGCACCTTGCCGTCCTTGCGGGCGGTCAGGTGCCAGTCGCCATCGTCCTCGACAGCGCGCAGGAAATTGTCCTTCAGCGACACCGAATTGTTGGAGTTCTGGCCCGAAACCGTGAGGTAGGCATCCGAATCCCAGTCGGTGTCGTAAGTCTTGAAGGACATCGACGAATAGCCCTGCTTGGCGAACTGGATGACGCGGTAGATGTAGTTCTCCGGCACGGCGGACTTCTTGGCCGCCTTGATCTCGCGCTTCAGCGCGGAGTTGATCGACGGATCGAAGCAGTCGTTGCCATTGCCTTCGCAGTTGACGCAGGCCTTCATGATCGCTTCGAGATGCTTCTTGACGATCTTGGAGCCGGTCACCAGCGAGGCGACCTTCTGCTCTTCATTGACCTTCCAGTCGATGAATTCCTCGATATCGGGGTGGTCGGCGTCGACGATGACCATTTTGGCGGCGCGGCGCGTCGTGCCGCCCGACTTGATGGCGCCTGCCGCGCGGTCGCCGATCTTGAGGAAGCTCATCAGGCCGGACGAGCGGCCGCCGCCCGACAGCTTTTCGCCTTCGCCACGCAGCAGCGAGAAGTTGGAGCCGGTGCCGGAGCCATATTTGAACAGACGCGCTTCACGCACCCAGAGGTCCATGATGCCGCCCTCGTTGACGAGGTCGTCCTGCACGCCCTGGATGAAGCAGGCGTGCGGCTGCGGATGCTCGTAGGAGGATTTCGACTTGGTCAGCTTGCCGGTGAACGGGTCGACATAGAAGTGGCCCTGGCTCGGGCCGTCGATGCCATAAGCCCAGTGCAGGCCGGTGTTGAACCATTGCGGTGAATTCGGCGCCACGCGCTGCGTCGCCAGCATATAGGCAAGCTCGTCACGGAAGGCGCGCGCGTCTTCCTCCGACGCCTTGAAGTAGCCGCCCTTCCAGCCCCAATAGGTCCATGTACCGGCCAGCCGGTCGAACACCTGGCGGGCGTCGATCTCGGAGCCGTAGCGCTCGGCTTCCGGCAGCTTGGCAAGTTCGGCCTCGTCGGCGACGGAGCGCCACAGGAAGGAGGGGACGTCGTTCTCCTCGACCTTCTTCAGGCGCGCGGGGACACCTGCCTTGCGGAAATACTTCTGCGCCAGGATGTCGGCGGCAACCTGGGAGAATTGCGCCGGCACATCGATGTTGTCCAAGCGGAACACCACCGAACCATCCGGATTCTTGATCTCCGAAAGCGCCTTGCGGAATTCGATCTCCGCATAGGCAGATTGTCCTGGCTTGGTGAAACGACGCTCGATGCGCATTGGTCCGGTCCCTTTTGTCTACATATAGCGCTTTCGTCAGGGGATTTCTGCCCCCAATGCGAAACGCGCATGTCCGCCGTCTGCCGGCGTTCGAAAACGGCCGGCTCTCCATTTCGCGGTCTCCGCCGACCCTGCTGGTCAAAACTCCTTGCGAAGTTACTGTCCAACGCGCTGGCGAACCCCACGGGTCCCTCAAAACTGATTTTTTTTCGATTCCCTCACTTGAGGGAAAATTCACACTATCTAGCGTCGAACCTACCTGCAAACACTAAATATAGTGTTAACAGACAATTTATTCAAGCCCGACAATTGTCCCAATTGTCCCCAACCGCCCCACAATTCCAACGCTTCCGCCGGCCTCGTAAACGGGCGGAAATGCGAGCAAAAACGCACATAATCCGGGAAAAAGACCGGGCTCAGAACTTTCCGGTCGCACTCTCAACAGAAGCGCATGGCCTATAAAAGGCGACTCGTTTTGCGCCGTCAAGGATTCGTTTGCGTAGCTTTTGTGACCCCAACATCTTGTGTGTCACACATGTGGATAACGGGGATAGAAAGCCGGCGCTGCGATCGCAATTTGCCGCCCAATGGGAAACGTGGATGCGGCAAGGCTCACACTATTGCCAGTGGCTCGATTGCCAGCGGCTCGGGGCTGAGGCCCAAGCTTGCCACGCCAGGTCCAGGCAGGATCAGCCGTAGTGAAGCCGGGGTTTTGGCTCGGTGCCGGTGAACTGCACTCCGAGGCGGTCGTTGTGCCGCCAGCGAACCTCGCATCGATAGGCGATGCCGTCGAGCGGCACATAGAGAAGGAAGCGATCGGGAACGCGGGCTTCGAGCGGTATCTTCAGTTCGGCGCCGCTTTCGTGCTGATTGCGCAGCGTGCAACCGACTTCCGAATTCGAAATTCCGGTAATGATCGACCCGCCCTTGAGCACGCGCGGACGATGCTCGCGCTGGGGCTGGCCGGACTGGTTCGGATTTGCAGGGTTCGCCATCGATGAAAAATACCAGAGCTGCCGAATCGTATCCTTGATTCCTTAGCAAAGCATTCACGTTGAGGCGCGGCGCCGTGGCCGTTCAATGTCCCTTCAGGGAAAGCTGTGCGGGTCGGCACAGAAATAGGCGATGATCTGGCAAAGGTCGGGTTCGTTGATCATGCGCACCGCTTCGCTGGAACTGACCCATTTGCGGGTACGGGAGTTTTTTTCCTTCCAGCGGTCGGCGACCTTGTCGACGTGCAGCGGGAACACCAGGACCTCGCACGGCACTTCTTCGCCGGAAGCCAGCACCTTGGCGTAGAAGTAACGGCCGGCTTCGAGATGAGAGACAGTCCCGCGCAGTCCGGCTTCCTCGCCGGCCTCGCGCGCAGCCGCCTCGCAGAGCGGCTCCCTGGCCTCGGGCCAACCCTTGGGCAATACCCAGCGGCCGGTGTCGCGGCTGGTGATCAGCATGATCTCGACACCGTTTCCGGTATCGCGCCAGGGTAGGGCGGCAACCTGCAGCCGGCACGGGGCCGTGCCGAAGAGCCGTCGGACCCTTTCGGCCAGATGATTATGCGTCGTTGGCCTCGTCAACATCGAAGAAGCTAGCCCCAGCCTCCGGAATCGTTTGCCGTCTCACGAATCTTACGGCTAATTGTCGGCAATAAAAGTAAAAAATTTCGTTCGCCCGGTTGAGTTCCGTCGATAGATGTCGATTTCACAAAATATCTGGCCCGCCGGGCCCGTTTGCGAAAGCAAATAGCGCCCGGTGCAAGCTGCCGATCTGTAACAGGCAGGTTGTTGCGAATCAGCCGGCGTGGTCGTCGGCGATCGGCTTCTGGTAGGTGAAGCCCATGTCCCATGGAAAATAGATCCAGGTGTCCTGGCTGACTTCGGTGATGAATGTGTCGACCAGCGGCCGGCCTTTCGGCTTGGCATAGACGGTGGCGAAATGCGCCTTCGGCATCATTGCGCGCACGATGCCCGCCGTCTTCCCGGTGTCGGTCAGGTCGTCGATGATCAGCACGCCGGCACCATCTTCGGTGAGCAAGGTCGGTGTTATCTCTTTGAGGACCTGCATCTGCCCCTGACTGGTATAGTCATGGTAGGAGGCGACGCAGACCGTCTCGATGACCCGGATGCCGAGTTCGCGTGAGATGATCGCAGCGGGAACCAGCCCGCCTCGGGTGATGCAGACGATCGCTTTCCACTGGCCCTTATTGGCGCCGGCAAGCCGCCAGGCGAGCGCGCGGGCATCACGATGGAACTGGTCCCAGGAGACCGGAAAGGCTTTTTCGGGAAGGGACATGTCGCGCACTCCGCAGCACGCGGGGATCGCGCGCAAGAAACAGGGGAATGCGCGCGGAATTAGCTGGAAAGCCCCCGTCTTGGCAAGAGCAGCGGTCTTGGCAAGAGCAGGGGCCTTGGCAAGGGCGGGGGTCTTGGCAAGGCCTGGGCGATCGCCGTGGACTTCAAACGCGTCGCGTCAAAACAGATTCATGCGATCCGCTTCAAGTCTGCATATCGTTGTCTCGACCATTTTGCGCGACATGCGTCAACGCGACAGGAAGGCTGCCACTGGCGCGGTGCGCAGCACACTGCGGGTCACGCCGCCGAACAGAAGTTGTCGCAGCCAGGAGTGGCTGTAGGCGCCGAGCACCAGCAGATCGGCGCCGGTCTCCGCGATCCTGGTCTGGATGATGTCGTCGATCGAATTGCCGCCCGACTGTTGCAGCGAGACACTGACGGTGGCGCCGTGGCGCGACAGCGCCGACGCGATTTCGGCGCCGGCGGCCTCCGGACTGTCGTCGAGCGTTTCAGGCGGGTCGATGACCAATATGTCGGTCTTCTCGGCTTCGATGATGAAGGGCAGCGCGTCGAAGGCGGCGCGCGCCGCCTCCTTGCTGCCGTTCCAGGCGAGCAGTACGTGTTTGAAGGTGGTGATCAGCGGCCCCCCATGCGGCACCACCAGCACCGGGCGGCCGGCATCATAGACCAGCGTGTCGACATCCGCGCTCGGGTCACCGCCCGTTTCGCGCTGCGCCGCAATGATCAGATCGGCGGCGCGCACGCTCGAAATGCCGGTCAGCGCGCTGTCGCCCGAAAAGCTCTCAAGGCTTCGCCACTCGAAGGACAGGCCGGAATCCTCGATACGCTTGAGGAAAGTCGCCTCCAGTTTTTTAGCGCGCTCCCGATTCATGTCGGCCGAAACCTGCAGGAATTCCGTGTCCGGAAAGCCCGTGGCCGAAGTGTAAGGCACGGGAAGCGTTTCGGCGTGGATACCGATCAGATGGCTCTGGAACCGGGTGGCGAGCGGAATGGCGCAGTCGAGCACGCGCTCCGCGTCCTGCTCGTTCTGCAGAATGGCGACGATGGTTTTGAAGCGCATGATGATCCCTCAATCTGCGAGCTACCGAACTCGTGCGGAGGAAACGTTGCAGCGTCGTGCTTGGTTCCGGTCTGGACAGATCAACCGGAATTGGTTGCGAACCCGGTGACCATTGCCTCGACATCGGCACGCGCGGCATCCAGGGCCGCCTGGCTGCGGGCACGCACGACCAGTTCGGTCCAGAACTTGCCGTCGCCATATTTCGGGTAGGAGCCTATGATCGTGTCCGGATGCGCTTTCTGGATATCGCCAAGCGGCCCGCCGATGAGGCCTTCGCCGAATGGGCAGGGCACGGTTGCCGACAGCATTTTCGTACCCGCCTTTAGCGTCGGCACGACATTGTCGAGCATGGCCTGGAAGATCGACGGCACACCGGCCATGACATGGACGTTGCCGATACGGAAGCCGGGTGCAACGGACACCGGGTTGTCGATGAGATCGGCACCGCGTGGCATGCGTGCCATGCGTTTGCGGGCCTCCGTATATTCGATGCCGCGCGCGGCGTAGCTTGCCGCCAGCAGTGCATAGGCCTTGGCATCGTATTCGCAAGGCACGCCAAAAGCCTTGGAAACGGAATCGGCCGTGATGTCGTCATGCGTCGGGCCAATGCCGCCGGTGGTGAACACGTAAGTGTAACGGGCGCGCACGGCATTCACCGCAGCAATGATCTCGTCTTCCTCGTCCGGGACGACGCGCACCTCCTTCAGGTCGATGCCGATCGCCGTCATGATATCGGCGAGATGGCCGATGTTCTTGTCCTTGGTGCGGCCAGACAGAATCTCATCGCCGATGACGAGCATGGCGGCGGTCACGATTTCAGGCATGGAAGGCTCCGGCATGACGGGTGGCCTGAGATAGCGCGGCTCGGCGGCGGCCGCAATGCCGCCCGGACGGTCAACAATCCGCACCCATAAACCGAGATATCCATCGCATGCCCGACCGGGTGCCGCGTCACAGAAGTCGACCGTCGAAGCGTACGGCCTTCGCGCTCGCGGTTAGAGGGGAAGGTTGCACCTGGATCGGCGGCAGCTAAGCTCATGCGGGCTCCGGTGCGGGTGAACGATGATCTTGCCGATTCTGTCATGGCTTTTGGGCGCGCTGCTCCTGATAGCGATCCTGTGGGTCGCCAGTTTGGTGCTGGCGACGCTGTGGATCGCGGCCAAAGCCGAAAGGCTGGTGCCGCCGGTCGGAAAATTCATCGAGATCGACGGCAAAAGCATCCATTATGTCGACCAGGGTGAGGGGCGCCCGATCGTCTTTGTGCATGGGCTTGGCGCTCAACTCCATCATTTCCGGCACACTCTGTTCGGGCGGTTCGGTTCGGGCTACCGGTTGATCGCGCTCGATCGGCCGGGGTCGGGCTATTCGGAGCGCGCGAGCGGCGCCACGGGTCGGCTGCCCGAACAGGCCGAGATCGTGCGACGCTTCATTGAAGCCCTGGGGTTGGAAAGGCCGCTAGTGGTCGGCCACTCGCTGGGCGGCGCCGTCGCGCTGACCTTGGCCGTGGAGCACCCCGAGGCGATTTCCGGCATCGCGCTTTTGGCGCCATTGACTCATCCGGAAGCCGGCATGCGCGAAAGGTCCGGCTTGCTCTATATCCCCTCGCGCCTGCGGCGCTGGATCATGGCTTACACCATGGCGGTACCGACAAGTCTCCGATATGCGCGGCCGACAATGGAATTCATCTTCGCGCCTCAGGTTTTTCCTGCTGACTACATGGTCGACGCAGGTGGCTGGCTCGGGCTGAGGCCAGGCCATTTCTACGCCACGTCCTCCGATGTCGTCGCGGTCGAGCAAGATCTCGGTCGCATCGAGCGGCGCTATGGCGAAATCGTCATGCCGGCCGGCATTCTTTTCGGAACAGCCGACCGTGTCATCGATGTCCGTACCCATGGCGAGCCATTGCGGAGCAGGATCGAAAGACTTGATTTTGAATCGATCGACGGCGTCGGCCACATGCCTCAATTCGTCGAGCCGGACCGGGTCATTGCCTTCATCAAACGCCTTGCGACCCGTGCGTTCTCCGATTCGATATCAAACCGGCTTCACGACAATTTCAAGGAACCGTTCGGCTGACTGCCGGGTTTCAGCCTGTCGCCCCCCAAGGCCAAGAAAGGAGTAAAAAGCGATGTACACAAAACTTCTCGCAGCATCCGTCCTGACAATCGGTCTCGCCACATCGGCGATGGCGCAGTCGTCGGACAGCAACTATTCCAACCATCGCTGGTGGTTGTTCGGCAATCAAGATCGGACGGCTGTCGATACCAACACCACCGGCAGCATCAATGCAGATAGGTCCGGGTTGAACACTTTGGGCAACACCGGCGGGATTGGCCCATGTGCCGATCACAGGCCCGGTCCAGACGCTAATTCCAGGCAGAACGTCAACGATCAGTACTGCGGCAAATAGGGCCACGTAGCGGCTGCTGGCTGCGGGACGTTTCCTCTCCGGACGTCTGCGGCTGGCGTCCCGCTCAATGCAGCCAAAAATTGACTGTAGACTTAATCGGAAACCTCTGTCTGCGGCCGATCCCGACCGTCGGCCAGTTCCTCATGCCATTCGCCATCGGCATCCTCGTACTGGATGCCGTCCGTGGCTCCGGCGATCCGTTGCTCGGCCGAAGCGATTTCGGCGGCGCGCAATGCGTCCTGATGGGTGGGAAACGTCTCCGAGAAGGTCGCTCCAACCTTGTAGGCCCAGCCGCCGTCATGCTCGACGATCTTGTAAGTCAGTTTCGCCATGAAAGCCTCCAGTTGAAAGGTCCGACCGCTCAATGCAGCCGGTCGTCGGGCAGTTTGTCGTCGGGCACCAGAACTTCCGATTCCTTGGCAGCTTCGATCAGCGCCCGGCGCGCATCCGCTGTCGAACGATAACCTTCCAGCACTTTGAGGCAAGTGTCGAGGGCATCACGATGGCGCGGCCCGCGATTGAGCGGCCACACGGTCATCAAGCATTCCGCCGCCTCCTTGGCGCTGCGGATATGGCGATATTTGCCGACGTGGCCAAGTTCGACGACGACCGGCACTTCAAAAGGTTTGTCGTCCATGATGGCCGCAACGCAAAGCAGTCAATTTGGTTGCAACAATGGCCTTCAGACTGCGCCCAAAAGACGCGTCGCATTTGCGACGCGCCTTAGGTCTTCGTTTGATGCATGTCGCTATCCCAAAACCGGATCCACTTTTGGGTGACATGCACCGGCGTCTCAGTAGCCACAGTCGTTGCGCAGCCAGCGTGCGTTTGCCCAGCCGGTCCGGCCGCCGATTTCGACCTGATACCAGTTGCCGCGTCGGTCGAAGATCTCGGTATGATCGCCATTGAACAGCTGCCCGACCATCCGCGACGACGAGTTCGGCCGCGTCCGCACGGCGAGAAAGCCGCTGCCGGTCGCCAGATTGTAGCGACCGGAAAGGCCGTGCACAGTGCCCTCGCAATATTGTCCGCCGGCCGGCGCCGATGTGCCGATCCAAAGTCCGGCCACAACGGTCAGCGCTGCAACCGGCAAGAATGCCCTCAACGACATGATTTCCTCCCAAGCCCGACCGCGCCCGCCGCAGCCTCACCGACCGTAACAGTTTGCGGCGAGAATTGAAGCGGGGCGAACAGTCCAGGGTAGAGTGCAGGTTGGCGTCGGCAGAACGGGCCGGTCAGCCCGCCGCCTTCATCCAGTGCTGCATCGTGGTCACTGAGCGCGCAAGCTGGGGCGCCGGGTGGATTGTCTCGCTGAACGTTGCCGCCGCACGCCACCCCCAGCGCGGATCGGCCAGGAAGGCGCGCGCCAGCGCCACCATGTCGGCGCGGCCTTCGGCAACGATCGCTTCGGCCTGCTTCGGATCGTCGATCAGGCCAACTGCACGGGTGGGAATGCCGGCGGCCTTGCGCACAGCCTCTGCCAGATGCACCTGGTAGCCGGGACCGGTGGGCAATTTCTGCAACGGAGAATTGCCGCCACTCGAGCAGCAGAGATAGGCGACGCCAGCGTCCTTGAGTGCTTTCGCCACTTCGATCGCATCCTCCACGTCGAAGCCGCCATCGACCCAATCCTTCACCGAAAGCCGCGCGCCCAGCATCAGTTTTGGCGTCGCGTTCCGCACCGCCTTGGCGATTTCGACGACAAGACGCATGCGGTTCTCAAGCGAGCCACCCCAGCGATCGGTGCGTTGGTTGGACAATGGCGACAGGAACTGGAAGATCAGATAGCCATGCGCGGCATGCAGTTCGAGGAAGTCGAAGCCCGCGCGTTCGGCGCGCCTTGCCGCGTCTGCGAAGCGTTCGATGAGCTGCAGGATCTCTTCGTCCTCCAGCGCCCGTGGCACGTTCCAGCCGGTGTCGTAAGCGATGGCCGAGGCCGAGACTGTCTGCCAGGGGTCTTCATCAGGTTGCAGCGGTCCGCCGCCCTCCCACGGCTTGCGATTCGAGGCTTTGCGGCCGGCATGGGCAAGCTGGGAGCCGAACTTCGTGCCGGGAGCGGCGACGCGTCTTGCCGCGTCGAGCGCCCGGCGGGCAGCTGCCTCATTGTCTTCGGAATAGAGGCCGAGGCAGCCATGCGTGATGCGTCCGCGCCGCTCGACATCGGTCATCTCGACGGTGACCATGCTGGCACCGGACATGGCAAGGTTCATCCAATGGTAGAGATGCCAGTCGCCGGCCGAGCCGTCTTCGGCCGAATACTGGCACATCGGCGCGACAGCGATACGATTGGGAAAGGTAAGGCCGTCGAGGGTGATCGGCTGGAAAAGCGATATTGTCATGAAAAGCGCTCCGGGGAGGGGTAGCAGCTATTTAGGCAACCGTTCGCGTCTACGCCAGACACGAGGCGGTGAAACGGGTTCTGGACCAATCACTGAGGGCATTGCCGAAACGCTGGTTCGCGGCTAGGCCTCGACCCGAAAGCATGGAGATCATGATGGAAGATCGCGTTCGCATCCGTTCGGAGGAAATTCTCTCCGACGACTGGGCCGTTCTGAAGAAGACCGTCCTCGACTACCGCCGGCGTGACGGGGAGTGGGAGACGCAGGTGCGCCAGACTTATGATCGCGGCGACGGCGCGGTGATCCTGCCTTACGATCCCTCGCGCTCGACCGTGCTCCTGGTGCGCCAGTTCCGTTATCCCGCCTACGTCACCGGTCACCGCGAGCCGCTGATCGAGGCCTGTGCCGGGCTGCTCGACGAAAACGATCCGGAAACCTGTATCCGCAAGGAAGCGGAGGAGGAACTCGGCTACCGGCTGCAGAATGTGGAGCGGCTGTTTTCGCCCTATATGAGCCCGGGCAGCGTCACCGAACGGCTCTGGTTCTTTATCGCCCGTTATTCGCCCGCTGACCGCATCTCGGCAGGCGGCGGTGCGGCGGACGAAGGCGAGGACATCGAGGTTCTGGAAATGCCGCTCGACGAGGCGCTGGCCGGCATTGCCGACGGCCGCATCATCGACGCCAAGACCATTATTCTGATTCAGCACTTGAAGCTGAACCCGATCCCCGCCTGACCCTTGGCGGCGATCCGGCGCCCTACAGGCATCGGGCGCTGGACCACAGCGTCACCAAATCAGACCAACTGACATGGACAGCCACCGGAGGTCTTCTCGAGCAGACAAACCGAGAAGGGCGTCGGCTTTGCGTTTTGGCAACCATTTTAGTGATAGCTGATTGAATCATGGTTTTGCGAGTCATGCGTTGAAGTTCATCGACCGTTCACCGCTGATTTACGGGAAGAAAACGCGATGACCCCAACCGATCCGCCGATGGAGCGACGCTCTCACACACGTGGGATTGTCCTGAAGGATGCGACCATCATCACGGACGATGCGAAGATCGATTGCTGCGTTCGGAATCAACACGCTCACGGTGCGGAATTGCGGGTTGACCCCAGCATCACAATTCCCGACCGTTTTACCCTTCAAGTGCCTGAAGATGACGCCAGCTATCGAGCTGTGGTGAGGTGGCGAAGGCGTGAGCGCCTTGGCATTCAAATATATTGAGTTTGAAATGTCGCAGGCCTGTCCGCAAAAAAGCAACGGAAGCTGGGATTCTCAATTCACCTGCGCGCGGCCATCTGGCGCGCGTACATTCGGTTGTGTCCGTCTGCCGATGATTTTGATTTGAAGCAATGCAGCTTCTGGTTGCGGACATAGAACGCCGGCTGCAACCTTAGGGCTTGGACATGACTTTTCATGCAACGGCCAAACGCATTGTGCTCGGCACAGTCGTCTTCGTTCCAGCGATAGGGCCGCTGCAGTGGAACATTAGCGCTGCGTGAAAGTTGAATCCTATCGAGGCTTTCAAACCCGGGTAGGGAAAATGTCCGTATTGGCGTTTGCTTTGGTCTATAATTCGGGGCTGGCCGGCGACGACCTCATAGGCGCTTTCGTATCATTGATGGCATGCTTTGTACTTTTCAACGTCATGGCGAAGGATCGCGCAAATCGCTAGCAAGGGCGCGTTCCTCGACACCGCATTTTCAATTCAATTGTTGGGGTCGAGGAGCACCTGCCAAAGGCGGCTCCATTTCCTTGAGCAGCCTATGCTAAACCGCATCACCAGAGGGGTAGTTTAGCGACGGCGATCCAGAGGTGAAGACAATACCGGCGGCCTCCAATGCTCGGCGAATGCGAGTAAGATTGCCGTTGCGGGGAATCCTGTTGCCATTCTCAAATTCGCGGATGGTGTCTTCGCTAACATCGGACCTCGCGCCAAGTCGAACGCGCGACCAATTCAAGAGCGCTCGTGCTGCTCGCGACTGCTCTGCCGTAACGTTTTGCAAGCGACGCCTCCGTCCCGAAAAACCTGCTGCAGGAACAGCGGAATGGGCGGAAGGTTCCGACAACATTTTCAGCTGCGACTTAAGTCCTGTCCCGCGAAGCAACGGTCCCAGAGCAAAGCGCCGCCGAAAGCAGGGCGGCCCCCTCGGTGCGGCGCGCACTCGAATGAACGTGCGGTAACGGTTGATTCAACCATTGCTGGTATATTGTAGTGTAAGGTGGCGGCTCCGACAGTCCGGCGGGCGCTCAGTGCCGGAGCCGCCTGCGCAGTCCGGTTGGGTTTGACCGCGCCGTCCTATTCTGGGACAGCGCGGTCAACGATTCGTTAAAATCCTCCGGATCTGATTAAGCACGCGCTAATTAATTGAATCGCTATTTGCGAGTCGGGCCGCGACCGCCGGCCGGTGTTCTTCACCTGCGTGCCTGATTATCAACGCCAGGACGAGGCACGCTGCATGCGGATTCGATCGCACTGAAGTGCTTGACGATTTCAGTAACGCCTCGGCTGAAGTGAAAGCACCAGCCCGACAATCAGGCCGAGCACGAAGCCCAGCGGACCTGTGATGAAGATGCCGAGCAGCGGGCCCTGGTTTGCTTCGGGCGTGAAGACAATCGGCCCCACGAACCCGCCGATAAAGCCGATGACGCCAAGGATCGCGCCCCATCGAAACATCGTGGCAATCATACCCGATCCTTCCGCAGCCTCAAGTCAGCGCCGCCGCCGTTCTCGGCGGTGACCTCGGCGCCGGCAGATTCAAGAGCTCTTGCATTGGTGTAGTTTCGTGGCAGGGCCAGGTCAGATTCAAGGCAAGCTCCGATTCCCGCTCAAAGTCAAATCTTGCGCACGCTCCGGCTACCCGCACAGCTTCCCACGAATGATTTTCTTGGGCATCCACCACCGCAGAATGCGATAATCGTTGGAATTCAATCTGGTGCGGACGACGGGAATCGAACCCGTACGATCAGAGATCGAGGGATTTTAAGTCCCTTGCGTCTACCAATTCCGCCACGTCCGCAGGCCAGCCCTTTTCAGACGCCAGACACAGGCCGTCAAGTCGTGTTATTTGGCCTTGGCCGGACGTGCGGCCCGGGCGGCTTGGTGATAACAGTGGGCTGGTTCAGAACTTGTAGCTCAAATTGATCCCGACCGTGTTGAGCTTCACGTTCTGATCGCGATCGTTGAAGGGTTCCGCCACGTCGTAGTGCTCGGAGCCGAAATCATAGTAGCGATACTGCGCGCCGACGACGAACTTGTCGGTCAATGCGTAGTCGACGCCGGCACCAACGGTCCAACCGACATTTGTGCGCGTGCTGGCGAACGCCGGACCCGCGACTTGCGATGTCTCGATGCCGGCAAAGGCGACGCCGCCAATGCCGTAGACCAGCAGGCGATCCATGGCGTAGCCGGCCTTGGCGTTGACCGACCCGAACCATTTGATGTCGGTCCCGAATGGGCTTCCCAGGCCCGATTCCGTCGTGCCTTCGATCGACGAATAGTTGAGCTCTGCCTCGGCGCCTAGCACCGCCTGGTCGAACTGCCACAGGCCGGCGACATGGCCGCCGACGAAGCCGCCATCAATATCGGGGGTGATGGAAAACGGCGCGCCTTCCGTCGTTGATATATCGGATCGGCCCCAGCCATAGCCGCCCTGCAGACCGGCGTAGTAGCCCGTCCAGTCGAAGCCGGGCGCTGTCATCGGCACGTCGACCATCTGGTCGGCTGCAAAAGCCGGCACGGCCGAAGCGACAAGAAAAACGGCACTTGCGACCATCAGGCGACGCATCGAACTCCCCGAAATGGCGATCCAGAAATGTCCTTGCGGAAAGGGTAACCTGATTTGCCACAAAACGGAATTCCATTCCGACTGCGACCAATATGTGGTGAAGACGGCGTAATCCGTTGATCGACAGGAGCAAAGACCGTTCAGCGCTGGCCAAAACCACATCGGCTTGGCACAGTCGGGCAAACAGGAGTCTTTCATGACAAAGAAGCCGTCGGGGCATGCGACGAAACCCAAACCCTGGACCGAGATGGCGACGCATCTGGTCGATGTCGCCATGGGGCGCAAACCCGCCGATCTCGTTATCCGCAACGGCCGCTGGGTGAACGTCCATTCGGGCGAGATCATCGCCGGCACCGACATCGCCATTGCCGGCGGGCGCTTCGCCTTTTGCGGGCCTGATGCAAGCCACGCCATCGGCCAGGGCGTCACCAAGGTGGTCGACGCAGGCGGGCGTTATCTGGTGCCCGGCCTCTGCGACGCGCACATGCATGTCGAGAGTGGCATGGTGACGGTGACCGAGTTCTGCCGGGCTGTCATTCCGCATGGCACCACGTCGATGTTCATCGATCCGCACGAGATCGCCAATGTACTGGGGCTGCCAGGCGTGCGGCTGATGCATGACGAGGCCGTCGCCATGCCGATCAACGTGCATGTGCAGATGCCGTCCTGCGTGCCTTCGGCGCCGGGGCTGGAACATGCCGGCGCCGAACTGACGGTCGCCGATGTGGCGGAAGCGATGACTTGGGAAAACATCATCGGACTGGGAGAGGTGATGAATTTCCCCGGCGTCGCCGCCAATGATCCGGTCATGTCGGGCGAGATCGCCGCGACGGTCAAGGCAGGCAAGACGGTCGGTGGCCACTATGCCTCGCGCGATCTCGGTCTGCCGTTCCATGGCTATGTCGCAGGCGGCCCGGAAGACGACCACGAGGGCACGCGCGCCGAGGATGCCATTGCGCGTGTTCGCCAGGGCATGAAGGCGATGCTGCGGCTGGGTTCGGCCTGGTACGACGTGGCCTCGCAGATCAAGGCGGTGACGGAGAGCGGGATCGACCCGCGCAACTTCATCCTGTGCACCGACGACAGCCATTCCGGCACGTTGGTTCATGAAGGCCACATGGACCGCGTGGTGCGCCACGCCATCCAACAGGGGTTGAAGCCGGTGATGGCGATCCAGATGGCGACACTCAACACCGCCCGGCATTTCAAACTGGAACGCGAGATCGGCTCGATTGCGCCGGGTCGGCTGGCCGATCTGCTGATCGTCTCGGATCTCGCCGCAATGACGATAGACGAGGTCTATTCACGCGGTGTCAGGCTGGCCAAGGGCGGCAAGCTCGAAATCGATATTCCGGCCTATGATTACCCGAAGACGGCGAAGAATACCGTCAAGCTCGGCAAGAGGCTGAAGGGCGGCGACTTCGACATCGTGGCTCCCAAGGGCGCCCACGAGGTGCGGGTGCGCGTCATCGGCGTCATCGAGAACCAGGCGCCGACGCGGGCACTGGAGGCCGATCTGCCGGTCGAGGACGGGCTGGTCGCCATGGATCGCCGCAACGATGTCTGCCAGATCGCGCTAGTCGAGCGCCACAGAGGCACGGGCGGCGTTACCAACGCCTTCGTCTCCGGATTCGGTTACATGGCCGACTGCGCCATGGCGTCCAGCGTGGCGCATGACGCCCACCACATCATCTGCGTCGGTACCAACAAGCAGGACATGGCGCTGGCCGTGAACCGTCTGGGCGAGGTCGGCGGCGGCGTCGTGCTGTTCTCCAAGGGCAAGGAACTGGCGCTGGTCGAAATGCCGATCGCCGGGCTGATGTCGGACGAGCGGGCGGAAATCGTCGCGGCCAAGGCGGACAAGCTCACCGAGGCGATGCGCAAGATGGGCTGTTCGCTAAACAACGCCTATATGCAGCACTCGCTGCTGGCGCTGGTCGTCATTCCCGAGCTCAGGATTTCCGATGTCGGCCTGATCGATGTGACGACTTTCCAGAAGGTCGACCTGTTCGTCTAGGATTGGTCGATATTCAGGTGATGCCGGCCTGCAAACGCCGGTTTCCTGCGCTTCCGGTGCTCACGTACTTAAGTACGCTCCGCTCCGGTTCTCGGACACCACCATTTTCGGCTCGGCCTGACCTGAATCTCGACCAATCCTGGCTGATGGCTCGCTCACCCGCCGGTGGCTATGGTCAGCACCTTGAACGGCGTGGTGATGACGATCTCGGCGACCGAGCCGACGGCCTTGCCGAGGCCTTGACCGAGATTGTTGAGCTGTGTCGGGCCGGGTTCGTCCGAGGCCAGGCCAGCTGGCGCCCGCAGCCGGTCGCCGAGCAGTTGCACCAGCATCGGGTTGTCGGCGAATTTGGCGTGGTTGAGCCGGTCGCCGCCCTTGGCCTGGGAAAGATCGACCACCGACACGCCATAGCTGGCAAGGTCGGCCGCATTGCCGTAGTCGCCGACACGTGGCTTGTCGCCCGAGATCAGGGAGGAAAGCTTGAGAGCCCGGTCATCCGCGGAGAGCAGAATGGCGAACGGCTTATCGGGTTTGCCGTAGCGGATCATCTGCTTCTTGAACACATCGACATCGATGTCGGGCGAGGCCAGGATGACGTAGCCGAGCTTGCCGCCGAGATCGCGGTCGCCGGTGATGGCGAGCTGGCGCAGCGCCTCCATGGTCACCCAGGTTCCCATCGAATGCGCGATGATGTCGATGCTCTTGACCTTAGTCTTGGCTAGCATCCTGAGCGTCGCCTCGAGGTCGTCGCGCGCCGCGTTGGCGCTTTCCTTGTCGTAGATGTAACCGGTGGTCTTGCCGCTCGACGCCCATGAGAACAGCACCGGCGTACCTGGATATTTCGTGTCGTGGGCGATCTGCGTCAGCCGATAGATGCCGTCATCGAAGCCATTGTTGAAGCCATGCACGAAAACCAGCACACGGTCTCCGCGCATGGCGATGTCTGCGCCGACCGCCTTGGCGAATTGCGGCGCGCCTTCGTAGAAGGTTACGTCCCTGGCGGTGAAGTCCTTGGCCGGAGCGCTATTTGCCGATCCTTTGGCCCGCTCTATGGCGCCGACCTGATGGCTTTTCGGAACGGTGACGTCGACACGGGCAAAGCTGGTGGTCAGCGAGCGATCGCCGTCGTACACCTGTCGCGGATCCTTGATTGCCTTCTGCCGGGTCGTTGCAACGAAGATCTCATGCGTCGCCGCGATGTCGGAAGCGGGCACCGAGACAGCGGTCCTGTTGAGCAGGTCATGCGTGTTCTGGCCGGCGCAGCCGGTCACGGCGAGCGCGATAGCAACGACGAGGCAACTCTTCGAACGCACGGTCACGCGCCAGCTCTCGTAAGGGGGGACGTCAAACGCGTGACGTCGCTGGCTACTCCGATAGAGCCAGACACCGGCGCGGTCCAGTTCAAAGTGAGTCCATACGTCCGCAATACTGAACAGGCACGGCGAAACCGCGGGACCCCATCTATTGGCCGAGCAGGCCGATGCGGTCGGTCACGTCACGGTCGCTGGCAAAGCCGTCATCCTCGCGCAGGCGCTGGCCGATCATCTTCACCAGCGTTGGATTGTCGGCGAATTTCGTATGGTTGAAGCTGTCGCTTCCCTTGACCGTGGAGAGGTCGACGACGGTCACGCCGTAGGAGGCAAGATCGGCGGCATCCTTGTAGTCGCCGACGCGCGGCCGCGAACCGGCGATCAGGCCTGAGAGCCTCAGGGCCCGATCGTCGTCGGACAATAGCAGGATGAACGGCTTGTCGGGCTTGCCGTAGCGCCGCATCTGGCTCTTGAACACGTCGACGTCGATGTCGGGTGAGGCCAGCACCACGTCGCCGAGCTTGCCACCGAGATCGCGGTCGCCGCTGATGGCCATCTGGCGCAGCGTTTCCATGGTCACCCAGGTTCCCATTGAGTGGGCGACTATGTCGATGCGCCGGGCGCCCGACTGCTGCAGCATCCTGAGCGTCACTTCCAGCTGGTCGCGGGCAGCACTGGCGCTTTCCTTGTCGTAGACATAGTCGGTGGTCCTGGCGCCCGATGCCCAGGAAAACAGCACGGGCGTGCCGGGATAGCCGGAATCGTGGACAATCTGGGTGAGGCGATAGACGGCGGCGTCGAAGCCGGTGTTGTAGCCATGCACGAAGACCATGACGCGGCCGCCGCGCGCCGCGATGTCGGCGTTGAGGGCGCTGGAGAATTTCGGCTGCGTGTCGTAGCCGACGACCTCGGAGGCCATGAAATATTTGGCCGGGTCGTCCGACTTGCCGCGCGAGCGCCGCTCGATCTGGCCGGTCTCGTGGATCCCCGGAACGGTGACGTTGACGCGCGCGTAGTTAAGCGTCGCCGAGCGCTCGCCGTCGAAAACCTTATTGGGATCGTCGGATTTCTTGCGCGTCGTGGCGATAAAGATGCTGTGGTTGCCGGCGATCTCCGTCACCGGGGCGGACACCATGGCGCTACCCAGCAGTTCCTGTGTTTGCGAGCCGGCGCAGCCGGTGACGAACAAGGCAAGGACAACGGTAAAGATCTTCTTCAAAGGCACGCTTGAAATTCCAACTCCGGCCGAAAGGCCTGTCTACCCCCGCGACACCTCCCGGACAGGGAGAGTGCGGCGGAACTAAGTCGTGTCCCATCGAAATGTGATCAGCGCCCGGCTACAGCCGCCGCAGTGTTGCGCGAAAGCCAAAAATGGCGGGAGGAACGCCTCCCCGGTGCGCACAACGCGGCGTCCACCATCGACGCGCCGGTTCCGGCAAGGACAGGATTTCAGGTCGACCCTCGCAAAAAGCATTAACAAACGCCTTCAAGGGATTGCAAAACGTTTGCCAATGCCCGTTGCGTAGGGACGTGAATGGCGTGACGATGGCGTCGCGAGGCCGGATATGCAATAGGCGGGTTCGTGCTGCATCATAGCATAACGCCTATAACTGACGGTGCGCGGCTCCGATCGGTGATGAGGTCCGCGGACGACATGCGCCGCGAGGGGGTTTTCAATGAACAGTTTCTCTTCCCGCGTTGCCGCCGCTGCTGCCGCGATCCGTCAGATATTCCCGGAAACGCCGCTGCAGGAAAACGACTATTTGTCGAAAAAGACCGGCGCGCGGGTGCTGTTGAAGCGCGAGGATCTGTCGCCCGTGCGTTCCTACAAGATCCGCGGCGCCTTTAATTTCTTCCGCAAAACGCTGGCGGCGGGCAACGAGGCCGAACTGTTCGTGTGCGCGTCCGCCGGCAACCATGCGCAGGGCTTTGCTTTCGTCTGTCGCCATTTCGGCAAGAAGGGTGTGGTGTTCATGCCCGTGACGACTCCGCAGCAGAAGATCGACAAGACCAGGCTGTTCGGCGGCGATTTCGTCGAGATCAGGCTGGTTGGCGACTTTTTCGACGATTGCTATCGCGCCGCCTTCGAATTCACCGAAAGTTCCGGCGGCCATATGGTGCCGCCTTTCGACCACAAGGATATCATCGAGGGCCAGGCGACCGTCGCCTATGAGATCGCGGACCAGATGCCCGGCGCCCGCATGCCCGACATCGTCATGCTGCCGGTCGGCGGTGGCGGGCTCGCCGCCGGCGTCACCCATTATTTCGCCGATCAGGGCCGGGAAGCGCGCTTCGTCTTCTGTGAACCAGCCGGCGCACCGAGCCTGAGAGATAGCCTCGCTGCGGGAAAACGGCTCAAGCTCGCCAAGGTCGACAATTTCGTCGATGGCGCGGCGGTGGCCGAGATCGGCCGCGAGCCGTTACGGCATCTCAAGGATTTTCCTGCCGACACCGTGCGGCTGATTCCGGAAAACCGGCTCTGCGCCACCATGATCGAAATGCTCAACGTCGAGGGCGTCGTGCTGGAGCCGGCCGGTGCCCTGGCGATCGATGCGCTGAAGGATTTCTCCAGAAAGGAGATCAGGGGCAAGACCATTGTCGCCGTGGTCTCGGGCGGCAATTTCGATTTCGAGCGGCTGCCGGACGTCAAGGAGCGGGCACTGCGCTTCGAGGGCCTGAAGAAATACTTCATCATCCGCTTCCCCCAGCGGCCAGGCGCGCTGCGCGACTTCCTCGAACTGCTCGGTCCGGACGACGACATCGCCCGTTTCGAATATCTGAAGAAATCGGCGCGCAATTTCGGTTCGGTGTTGATCGGCATCGAAACCAAGGACCGCCGCAATTTCGAACTGCTCAAGGCGAATTTCGAGGCAGAAGGCGTCCAGTACCAGGACATCACCGACAACGAGACCTTGGCCGGGTTCATCATATGAGCGGTGTCGGAAAAACCTTCGTCGCGCTGTTTTCCGGCATCAATGTCGGCGGCAACCGCATCGTCAACATGGCGGAGTTGCGATCATTCTTCGAGGATCTCGGCTTTTCCGATGTCGCCACCTATGTGCAGAGCGGCAATGCCGTGTTCAAGGCGAAGAAGGGCAACGCGGTCACGCTGGCAAAACAGCTCGAAGCAGCCTTCGAGAAGAAATGGGGTTTCCATTCCCGCATCATGGTGCGCGATCTCTCATGGTTCGAGCGGCTGGTGAACGAAAATCCCTATCCGGACGTGGCTGCGGACCACACGAGGCTCCATGCCTATGTGCTGGAACGCGAGCCGACCGCTGATGAGGTGGCGCGGCTGGCCGAAAAGTGCACAGGGCCCGAACGCTTCGAGGTCAAGGGCGATGTGCTCTACCTGCATGCGCCGGATGGACTGGGCAAATCGGTGTTTGCCGGGCTGATCCCGCGCACCCTGAAAGTGCCAGGCACGGCGCGCAATTGGCGCTCGGTGCAGGCGCTGCTGGCGATGGCCGCTCAGGCCGATGGGAAGTGAAGCACGATCCCGAAAAGTGGGTACCGGTTTTCGCCAGAAGTCGTGCTCGAATAGGCGCTTATGCCGCCGGCGCGGGTTTCCAGTCGAAGGTCAGCTCTTCGCGGAAAGCAAAGCGCTTGATGTGATCGGCGACGACGCTTTCCAGCCGTTCGATCGATCCGGCTTCGTCAGTTGAAACCGTGATATGCAGCGCGGTCGCGTCTGCGTCCAGAACCGTGCGACCCATTGAGAGATCGATGGTGCCATGGGCGGGATCGAACTCGACCGGGAATTTGTGCGCCCAGTGCTTGCACAATTGCTGCAGGTAGCGGCTGGCATGCTCGGTGGCAATATCGGCACGGCTGGTCGGCATGAATGAATTCTCCTGGTAAGCGCCGGCCTTGCCGGCGCAGGCGCGATAGGCAGGTAGATAGGTGCCGTCGATCAGAACGGCAAAGGCGGCCCGCTTGTCCGCATGGCCGCCCCACTCAAGATGGCGTGATCGCTACCAGGTGCCGGTGTTCGGCATCGAGGCCCAAGGCTCGGCTTTGGGCTTCGCCGGTCCCTTTTGCAGCAGTTCGATCGAAATGCCGTCCGGCGACTTGACGAAGGCCATATTGCCGTCGCGCGGCGGCCGATTGATGATGACGCCGTTGTCCATCAAATGCTGGCAGGTGGCGTAGATGTCGTCGACCTCATAGGCGAGGTGGCCGAAATTTCGCCCGCCCTTGTAGTCTTCCGGATCCCAATTGTAGGTCAGTTCGATTAGCGGCGCCTTGTCGGCGATGCCGCTTTGCTCGTCTTCCGACGCGGCGAGGAAGATCAGCGTGAAGCGGCCTTGCTCGTTTTCGTAGCGGCGCACCTCCTTGAGGCCGAGCTTGTTGCAGTAGAAGTCAAGCGAGGCATCCACGTCGGCGACGCGGACCATGGTGTGCAGATAGCGCATGAGGATTCCTCGTGAATTGCATTGCGGTGCAACATAGGGTCGACCCCGTCAAAGGGCAATCATGCGGCAGCGCGCAATGCCGGCAAAGAACAAATCCGGTATTCACCCCATTGAACCGTGAAAAAAGGCACGGCAGGTCTTGCACACACCGGAAGCGGCAGTGTTAATCTGGTCCCCAAGAATCAGTTGCGGTGTTCTTTAAAAGAGGGGGCATTCTTATGGGGGAAAAGGCCTCTTTCATGGGGCGGGACGAACCTCTAGGCGATGCCTTGCAGCGTGACGAAGGCGGTGACGCCGCCGACCTGCTCGAAATTGCCGGCGTGATCAAGTGGTTCGATGTGGCCAAGGGTTATGGTTTCATCCTCCCGGATGACGGCATTTCGGGCGACATCCTCCTCCATGTGACGTGTCTTCGAAAGGACGGCTTTCAGACGGCCCTGGAGGGCGCGCGCGTGGTCTGCCTCGTCAAGCATGGCGACCGCGGATTGCAGGCCTTCCGGGTGCTCTCCATGGATCTCACCACAGCGGTTCATCCGGCCGAGATGCAGGAGCAGCGCACCCATGTCGCGGTGACGCCGGAGAGTGGTCTCGAACGCGCTTTGGTGAAGTGGTTCAACCGCACCAAGGGTTTTGGTTTTCTGACCCGCGGCGAGGGCACCGAGGATATCTTCGTCCATATGGAAACCTTGCGCCGCTACGGCATCACCGAGCTTCGGCCCGGCCAGGTCGTGCTGGTTCGTTTCGGACGCGGCGACAAAGGCCTTATGGCCGCCGAAATTCACCCCGATATGGGGACCTTGCCGGTCTCGCACTAGGACGATTTCCGGCTGAGGATTTCGAATGGCTCACAGGAACTGGCTGGCGGCGGGCGTGGTGTGCGCCGTGATTGCCGTCATCGTCGCCGCAGGCGCCTTCTTCTATTCCGAAAGGCCGACCGCGGCGGACAGTCGGGCGATGATCCTTGCGGTCGACCCGACGCCACTGGTCGTGGTGACGAAAGGCGGCGATCGCTCCTTTTCCATCGAAATCGCCGACACCGATCCAGAGCGCGAAGCCGGTTTGATGTATCGCCAAGACATGCCCGACGATCACGGCATGCTGTTCGTCTTCGAGATGCCACAGCAGGTCAATTTCTGGATGCGGAACACGCCGATGCCGCTCGATCTGATCTTTGTCGGCCAGGACGGCAAGATCCGGGCGATCAAGCGCGGTGAGCCGCAATCCGACGCCGTTATTTCGCCAGGTGTCCCGGTACGTTTCGTGCTCGAACTCAAGGCCGGCACGGCCGCCAGCAACGGCATCGAATATGGCGACCTGGTGCGCCATCCGGCCGTGGGCACAGCGTCTAGCCCCGGCGTGCCGCCCGCCGACAATGGCGATGCGCCCAATGGCGGCGGCGGTTGAGTGGGCAGGCGGGATCGCCGATGCAGCTTTTCACCCACGACGGCTTCGACATTGCCTTCCTCGACCGCCAGCCGGCATCGGGCGAGGGCGACCCGGTCCTCATGATCCACGGCTTCGCTTCGAGCCACTATGTCAATTGGGTGTCGCCCGGCTGGTTCAAGACGCTGAACGAAGCCGGTTACCGCGCCATCGCCTTCGACAACCGCGGCCATGGTTCGTCTTCGAAGAGCTATGAGGAGGCCGACTATACGCC
The DNA here is from genome assembly GCF_040319965.1 of Mesorhizobium sp. M0830. NCBI lineage: Bacteria > Pseudomonadati > Pseudomonadota > Alphaproteobacteria > Hyphomicrobiales > Phyllobacteriaceae > Mesorhizobium > Mesorhizobium sp. M0830. Next base: position 27,106 of record NZ_JAMYOR010000017.1, read on the forward strand.
GGCGAAGATGGCTTCGGATGCCGCCGCCTTGCTCGACCACCTCGGCATCGAGCGCGCCCACGTCATGGGCTATTCGATGGGCGCGCGCATCGCGGCGTTCCTGGCGCTGTCGGATCCGGAAAAGGTGGCGACGCTGGTTTTCGGAGGTCTTGGAATCGGCATGATCGATGGTGTCGGCGATTGGGATCCGATCGCCGCGGCCCTGCTTGCCGATGATCCGGCCGCGACAAGCCATCCGCGCGGCCGATCGTTTCGCGCCTTCGCCGACCAGACCCGCAGCGATCGCCGTGCGTTGGCCGCCTGCATTGCCAAATCGCGCGAACTGCTGAGCGAGCAGGATATTGCCCGCATCGCCCAGCCGACGCTGGTAGCTGTCGGCACGACCGACGACATTGGCGGCTCGCCCGATGAACTCGCGGCGTTGATGCCGAACGCCAGGGCCTTTCACATCTTGGGCCGCGACCACATGCTGGCTGTCGGGGACAAGACCTTCAAGCAGCGTGTGCTGGAGTTCTATGCCGAGAATCCGCTCTGAGCGGACGGCGAGGGGAGCGGGACGTGACTGCCCTCAGCCTGTGGCGAGAGCCGCCAGCGACCGCGCCATGTTTTCGCGGGCCTGCCGTTCAAAGCGTTGCCGGAATTCCTCCGTGTGGAAAATGTGTGGGCGGGCGAGGAAATTCTTCAGCACGGCACTGCGCCCGGCCCGCCACATCGGCCCCTCCACCCAGGCGTACTCGCGTCGTACGGCGCGCTCATAGGCGTCGAAGGCGTCCGGCGCGGCACCCAGGATCGACAGATCCATATCGAGGAAAAGACTTGCGTCGCGTGTGCTCGTCGCGTCGTCAAACGGCGGCACCCGGTGTGTGGCGGTGGCGACGATCATCGCCGAGATGCGGTTGAGGCGGGAAGGGTCCGCGCGGCCCGCCAGCTTCTTCTCGGCTAGGGCAGCACTTTGCGCCTCGTTGTCCTTGGCCTTGCTGTCATAGATGGCATCGTGGAACCAGATCGCCGCTTCGACGGCTCCGGGGTCGCCGAGCGCCGCCCGATAGTCACCTGCAAGCGCCAACATCGCTTCGATATGGGCAAGGTTGTGGTAATGGCGGCCTGGTCCCCGGTAGAGCGCTGAAAGCTCGCTCTTCAGAGCGTCATCGATCAAGGGTTCGTTTTCCATGGCTGCTTGAATTCCCGCGAACCAAATCCATTTGACAATGCACTGAGGAAAATTGAGTTCAATCGTGCTATGATTTGACTTATATGTGCGGCCGGACAACAGGCAAGCACAACAAGCAAGCCCGGCAGGGCGCAGGACGAGACGGCGATGAACAGCATCAGCATTTCCCGACACAGCGCATTGAAGCCGGTCGACCCGATCTGGCGTTCGATCCGCGACGAAGCGATGGAGGCTGTCAACCGCGACCCATTGCTCGCCGCGTTCCTCTATTCGACCATCCTCAACCAGGACAGCCTGGAGGAAGCGGTCATCCATCGCCTGGCCGAACGGCTGGCGCACCAGGACATCGGCTCCGATCTCATCCGCCAGACCTTCAAATCCATGCTGGCCGACGACAAGGACTGGCCGACGACCGTGCGCGTCGACATCCAAGCCTATTACGACCGCGATCCGGCGTGCGACCGCTTCATCATGCCGGTGCTCTATTTCAAGGGTTTTCACGCCATCCAGACGCATCGCCTGGCGCATTGGCTGTGGAACCAGGGCCGCAAGGATTTCGCGCTCTATCTGCAGAGCCGCTCGTCCTCGGTCTTCCAGACCGACATCAACCCGGCCGCGCGCATCGGCAAGGGCATCTTCATCGACCACGCCACCGGCCTTGTGGTCGGCGAGACCGCGGTCATCGAGGACGATGTGTCGATATTGCATGGCGTAACACTGGGCGGTACCGGCAAGGCCGGCGGTGATCGTCATCCCAAGATCCGTTACGGCGTGCTGATTGGCGCCGGTGCCAAGATCCTCGGCAACATCGAAATCGGCCATTGCTCGAAGATCGCGGCAGGCTCGGTGGTGCTGTCGCCAGTGCCGCACAACAAGACGGTTGCCGGCGTACCGGCTCGCGTCGTTGGCGAGACCGGCTGCGATCAGCCGTCGCGCCAGATGGACCAGCTTCTGCCGTCGCAGACGATGGATCAGGTCGTCAGCTTCGACATCTGATTTTCACAAGGCCGCCGCCCGCTGCCGGATTCCGGCCGTGGGCATGAGTGGCGGTTGTCTCGCCTTATCGGGCCGCTTGCCTTTACATCGCCATTGTCGACGTGTCAGAAGCGCGCTCGAACGAGCAAGCCCGATGATCGGAGAAGACTGTTGAAGCCGGACGAAATCAGAAAGCTGGACGCCTATTTCAAGCGCGTCTTCCAGAACCCCAAGCTCGAGGTCAAGGCACGGCCGCGCAAGGAAGATTCAGCCGAGGTCTATGTCGGTGACGAATTCCTCGGCATCGTCTTCAAGGACGAAGACGACGGCGACTACAATTTTTCGATGGCAATCCTCGACATCGATCTGGCCTGAGCCAGCACCTTGCGCTTGGCCGGCTGCGCCTCGAATGCGGCCGGCCAGCCGGATCTTCCGACGCTTTCTATTCTAATGTCCTGTTTTCAGGACACGCCCGGCTTCTGTGGCGATTGCCGCGTCAAGCGTCTGCCAATCACCCAGAAACTCCCTTGGGAAGCGATAGGTGAGGCTGAGTTCGTCGCCGACCTGGATGTCGCGCTCGCACGGCGCCAGCGATTCGTCGGCACTCGGCCCGCTCAGGCAACGTGCCACGAACGGGTCCTTGCCGGGGCGCTCGGCGACAACCAGCACCTCGTTCAAATAGCCTGATTTCTCGTTGAAACCGTACACCGTCGTGCCGCCAGGCCCCGCAATGCCGGGTTTGGTGATCAACGCGCTGTAGATCGGCGCGAAGCGGCCACTCATGTCACGCGACATCATCCGCTGTTCGAAAGACAGGAAGACGATGTTCTTGGCTGCCCCGGTGTGGTTGAAATCGTCGCGCGCGGCCTCGCTGTAGCCATCCATCTGGGGGTAGCGCAGATAGAGATCGAGCCGCGAGGCGATACCGTCGCGCCTGGCCTGGGCGAAACGGATGGCGTTGGCCGGCACGGCGATGACATTGTTGCCGATCACCACCTGGTGGATTGTTGCGTCGTCGGTGTATCCGGCCATGGCGATCGAATGGCCGAACCATTTGCCGCCGAGGCTGATCGCTGCCGACAGCAGAGCCAGCGCCACGAACGCGTAGAGCACCCGCTTCATCAGCCTGGAATCGACCACGGTGAGTTCGTTGGCGAGCGCTGCCTGTTTCATCTCGGTTCTCGGATCCCAGCCGCCTCTGTGTCCCTGGGCGGTACACGTCGCACGGCATGGCTTTTGCAGCCTTCATGGAACGACTGTGCAATTTCATGGTAAATGGGAAGTTAAGATGGGACCGCTGGAACTCACGCTCTTCGCTTTTGTCGTCGGGTTGACCGCCTGCGGGATGGCCGGATCGGCCATGGAACTGGTTTCGGGCCGCAAGGTCGCCTTCACCGAACCCTATGTGTCGCCGTCCCATATCTTGCGCTCGCTGCTCGCCACCGCGTGTGCCGGCCCTTTCATGCTCGTCAACGATGCCATCGATGCCCGGCGCGAGCGCCGCATTTCGATGATGGCGCTGATGTCCTGCGGCTGCACGGCAATAGCTTGGTCCTTGGCGCTGGGCGTGGTCTTGCTTGCCATTGCCTCATGGACGATCCGTCTCCTAGGCTCCGACTTGCCAGGCTGAGACGATTCGGAGACCAAGACATGCCGCTTTATGCGATCGATGGAACGGGGCCCAGCTTCGCGGATGCACAGACCAACTGGGTCGCGCCCGATGCGACGCTGATCGGCGACGTGCGGGTTGGCCGCAATGCCGCCTTCTGGTTCGGCGCCGTCATTCGCGGCGACAATGAGCCGATCGTCATCGGCGCCGACACCAATGTGCAGGAACATACGGTCATGCACACCGATCCCGGCTTTCCGCTGACGATCGGGGAGGGCTGCACGATCGGCCATCGCGCGTTGCTGCATGGCTGCACGATCGGCGACAACAGCCTGATCGGCATGGGCGCCATCGTGCTGAACGGCGCGAAAATCGGCAGGAATTCGCTGGTCGGCGCCGGTGCGCTGGTCACCGAAGGCAAGGAATTCCCGGACAATTCGCTGATCGTCGGCGCGCCAGCCAAGGCGATCAGGGTGCTGGACGACGCGGCAATTGCCAGACTGCGCGGCTCGGCCGCGCACTATGTCGCCAACGGCAAGCGCTTCAAGGCGGGCTTGAAGGAGGCCTGAGGCCAGTTTGGCTTTCATCGCGGCCTAATACTAACTCACCGGCGGTTGGAGCCGGGCCCGGCTATCGCATCGCGCAGCAAGGACGCACCGGCGTCAAAGCCGGCAATGTCGGCCTCCTCGATGGCTGTCCTGTAGTGATCGATGCGGGTTTCGAGCGTCGGGTCGGCGCCGGCCGCCAAAAGCAGACGGATCGCATCGACGCTGCCGATGGCCACCGAATAGTGAAGCGGCGTCCAGTCGTTCACACCCCGCATGTTGGGGTCGGCACCGGCCTCGATCAATACCCGCACGATGTCCAGCCTGTCGGCCCGGTCGGTGGACAGCGCCGCGATGAGGGACGGAAACCCGCCGTGATCCTGATAATTCGGATCCGAGCCAGCATCCAGCAAGGTCGAGATGAAACCGACGGGGCTCCAATAGATTGCATATTCCAGCGGATGCCCGAGCCCGAGCTCAAACGGCATGCGCTCGTCGAACCAGCGGGGCGAGCCACCTAGGGCTATGCCGAGACCATCGAAATCGCCGGCCTTGAAGGCATCGTCGATGGCCTTGTACAGGCGATGGCGCTCGCAGCGATCTTCCGGGATTTCCAACATCGCGGTGATCCAGAGGTGGCAATTTGATCGCCCATACTGCAGCGATCAAAAGCCATTTGAAAGCTGGATCGCAGGGGCAAGGGGCTGGCTTTGTCCGATGTCCGTAGCAGCCGCGACCTTCCGATGGGTGGTCTGACATAATATCATTTTGACAAGTGACGACACTCAAGCGGATGCCATTTCATCGCCAGAAATGGCGGAGCCGGCCCGGGGACGGGGCCGGCTCCTTTCACCCGGTCGTTGGGGACGGGGAGGGTGGGGACTCGACCGGGTTTCTCCTTAAGCGCTTCGCACTCATGCGGAGCGCCTGATCTGTGATATCTAGCGGACGCTCGCGACCGCGTCGGAGCGGCCGTCGTTGATCGTCACCCAAACGCCCGAATTCTGGTCGGACTGGCGCTTGAGATAGGTGTAGTCGGTGTCCGTCCAGGACAGGACCTTGGTCTCCAGATTGTCGAGGATGAATTCCCCCAGGCTGGTGCGCACGGTCAGTACCGCGTGACCGTCGCCATTCGGCTGGCGCGCGACGGTCATCAGCAAGTTGCCGGCGGGCACGCCCGCATTCATCAATTCACGACGCTTTTCCAGTGCGTAATCCTCGCAATCGCCATAGCCATTATCCGGATAGGCCCAGTATTCCTCGACTCCGTAGTTCTCCATATCGGTGCGCGGCTTGATGCGGGTGTTGACGGAATTGTTGATGTTGACGATCGTCGCCCACAGTTTGCGGGTCAGTTCGACCGGCGCGCCCTTGGGGGTCCTTTCGCTGCATTCGCCAGCTATGCGCTGGCAGAACTCATAATGGCCGACAGGCTGCGTGGTACGTCCGCCGGTGTGCATATAGGCCGGTCCCGCGGCATATGCTGATCCCCAGGCGGAAAGCTGCATCGCTATTGCCACCAGCAACAGCTTGCGCCTCGTTTTCTTCATTGTTGTAGTCTCCCCGTTCGAAGGAGACATTGCCACATGTGGATTTATTTGAGGCAAAAGCACGAAGTAGATATTGAGTAAAACGCCAGTAGAATAAACGTCAAATTTTATTCATTTGAGTATTAAATTATTGGGAGTTTCGAAGCCGACCCCTCGGGCTCGATGTCCCGCGGGCCTTGCAGGGCAACTGCCTCGAGCTTGGCTGAAGCATCTCAATCGGCGATGTCGCGAACGCAAAAGCCGGCCGCAAAGGGCCGGCTTCATGAAAGCGTTGCTGGCCTTGTCAGGCGCGCGGCGCGTTGAATTCGGAATCGAGCGTTTCGGGACGCTGGATGACGGCGAATTCGATGGCGACGCCATCCTCGAAGTGGCGGACGACCTGCCCGCGCATGGTGCCCAGCATGACCTGGATGCCGATTGCCGGCTTGACGTCGATCTCGACCGCGGCGCCGGAAAGCGACAGGTCGATGATACGGCACTGGTACTGGCGGCCATCGGTGAGCTGCAGAACGCTGGTCGGATTGCGCGGCGCGACGCGCTCGTGGCGACGGTCTTCCGGCAGGTCGAGTTCATGCTTGTTGGCAAGCCAGGTCAATTGCGCGGCAAGCTTGTCCTTCTTGCGATCCGACGCGATGACGGTCATTGCGAAACCGTCCTGCAAGGTGCGCGTGACGACACCTTCGATGCGGCCGATATGATCGATGTAGGCGATGACTTTTTCGCCGGGCATGCCGATGCGGTCGGTGCGAAATGCTACATTGCCCGGCGACATGTCGACGACCTGGCAGGGGTGCTCGGTGCGGTCTTCCAGCATGAAGCGCCCGTAAATCTTGACGCGGACGCGCTGGAAGTTACGCCTTTCAGCTTGGGACGGCGCATAGTCGATCGCCGCTGACCTCATGACTGCCTTCACCCTGTTTGCGTCCCACGCGTCGATGCGAGAACTTCATCAAAGAAGTACAACAAAGCAGGTTAACAAAGGGGAAAAGCGGGCGCTTTTAGGCTCTTCCCTTTGTATGTATGTCGTTGTTCCAAGACCGCTGCGCACTTTTGGGCGACGTTACCGAGACGCGAAACTGCGGATTATTCCTCGCGCCCGCCATCGAAGACGACAAGATGACGGATGCGGCGCGCCCGGCCGAGCGCCGAGATCGTCTCGGGTGCCCCGAGGTCATCGGGAACGAGCGAGGGAACATCGATCGCCGGACGGTTGTTCAGGAGCTCCTTCTCCGGGTCGATGACGCGGATCGAATCGATCAGCGCGTCGGTGATCGGGTCGGCGCCCAGCCAGAAGGGCTTCTCCACGGCACTGATGACGCCCAGGCAGCGCGGATTTTCGACGCCGCCGTCAAGCGGCAAAGCGAGCAGCTCGAACTTGTTGGAGCGCCCGTTGCGGCTGAAGCCCTCATAGGTGATGAGCACGACCGACTTCTGCTCGAAGACACCATGGATCAGCCGCGAGACGAGCCGCTGATCCTTCTCGCGCCACAGCGATGGAAAGGAAAACCCCTTGAGTTCGCGGCCATAGCAGGCGCAAAGCCTGGTGCCGGCCAGCCGGAACACGGCTTGCCCGCGCGTGTCCCGTTCCAGGATAAAGGTGTCGGCCAGCAGCGACTTGATATCGGCCGGCTCGACCTCCGAACGCTTCGGGGCAGGGCGTCCGTCACGCAGGCGATTCCAATAGTGGAACAGCGTGATCGATCCATTCTGGTTCATATTATGCTGCTCCGCGCAATCTGTCGTCTGATGTCCCATCGGTGAACAGAAGGGCGCCCTCCGATGACCTACATGCGTTGCGGAGCAGGAAGCGTGCCAGCGTCGTTAACACTTGTTCACGGGTCGGGGCCGTTAAGGTTAACAAGTGGTTTACGTTGCATCGAAGCAAGCCCCGTGGCACACAAAAACCACTCCAGAAGCGGTCGTTTCGCGACGATCGGCAGCACTTCAGTCAGAGTTTTAGGGGAGCAGGGGGCTCGACCAGCCGTTCAGGGGAAACCTTGAACGGCTTCTTTTTTGATTCGCGCCCAGCGATTCGGGGTTAACGGCGGGCTGAGATTTCCGCTCGCCGCGATGCTGGAACAATCCCGACGATCGACAACGCGGCATCGCCCAAGCCTGCGACAAGCAACGGCAACATTTGCCAATCACGCGCTTCGAAAGAGAAAAATCTGCGTTCCGAACGGCTCGATTGCCGCTGTACTCTTGCGCATTCGCTCCTTGAGGCGCGACGGCGGCGATCCCGCGGTCGGAGACGCGCCTTGTCGGCGTTATTTTCTGGGGACCTTCATGAAGACTTCCGTTCTTGGACTGATCACCGCCAGCCTGCTCGCCTGTGCCATTCCGGCCGGGGCGGCACAGGCCGCCGGGTTGGCCGGAGCGCCGGCGCCCTTCGACAAGGGCGGCGTGAAGGTGGCACTCGTCACCTTCATCTCCGCCGGCGATTTCTTTCAGGCCTACCAGGCCGGTGCGACGAAACAGGCGAAAGCGCTCGACATCGATCTCACGGTCTTTTCCGGCCGGCAGGATGCGGCGGCACAACGTGACCAGATCGAACAGGCGATCAATCTCGGCGTCCAGGCGATCATCATCGACCATGGCCAGCCGGAAGCTTTAAAGGATGTCGCGCAGAAGGCCCTCGACGCCGGCATCAAGGTTGTGGCTTTCGACGTCGATCTCGGCAATCCGAAAATCCCGCAAGTCGAACAATCCGATCACGAGTTGGCCAAGGCGTCCCTCGGCCAGGCCCTCAAGGACAACGGCACCTCATTCCAGGCGGGTTATGTCTACGTCGCCGGTTTCGCGCCGCTCGACCGTCGCAATGAAATCTGGGAGGAGACCAAGAAGGCCAATCCCGGGATCGTCGAGAAAGCCCGCTGGGGAACGGTCAATGATACGACCGCGGTGTCGACCGCCGACCAGACCAAGGCGGCGTTCCAGGCCAATACCGACATCAGCGTCGTCTTTGCCCCCTATGACGAGTTCGCGCGCGGCGTGAAACTCGCCACCGATGAGCTCGGCATCTCGAACAAGGTGAAGATCTATTCGGCCGATGTGTCGACCGCCGATATCACCGAGATCACCGCGGAAGGCAGTCCATGGGTCGCCACCGCGGCCACCAACCCGGCCGTCGTAGGCGCCGTTTCGGTGCGGGCGGCGGCAAAGCTGATCGCGGGAGAGGATCCCGGCCACAACATCGTCGTCAAGCCGGTCCTGCTGACACAGGAGGAGCTGCGCAAGAACGGCATCAAGACGATCGAGGATCTCGATGCCAAGTTGCCCGCTTTTGGTCAGAGCGACGCAGCGACCGCAAGCTGGATCCCCACCAACTGACCTTTTCTCCCCTCCCTCGTTTCGCCGCGAAGGAGGGGAGATAACGCCTGTGCCGGCGTGAACTATCGTTTCTTTCCCAGGCCGAACGTCAGCGCCAGAGCGCCAACCAGCACGACGCCCTTGACGAAATCTTGCGTGTAATAGGGCGCGTTCAGCATGGTGAGGCCGTTCAGGAGGACGCCGACGAAGATTGCGCCGGCCACAGTGCCGATCACATGCGGGCGACGCTTGTCGAGCACGGCATATCCGATCAGCGAGGCCGCCACCGCATCGAGCAGGAGCGAGTTGCCGGCTGAGACATCGCCGCGGCCGACACGCGAAGCGACGATCAGACCTCCCAGCGAAGCAAGCGTGCCGGACAGGATATAGGCCCAGAGCCGGTACGCCTTGGTCGGCGCGCCGGATAGATGCGCGGCCGTTTCGTTGCCGCCGATCGCATAGAAGACGCGGCCCCAACGCGTGCGCTCCATCAGAAACCAGGCGAGGACGGCGACGACCGCCATGACCACGACGGACAAGGGGATCGTGTCGAAGAGCCGCGACCGGCCGAGGATCAGGAAGGCTGGATCGTAAGCTCCAGGGACCGATGAGCCGTCGGGAAGCACCATCCCGGCGGTGATCGAGCGGCCGCCTGTCGGGATCAGCTGCAGGCCGGCGAGCAGGAACATCGTCGCCAGCGTGGCGAGAAGATCGGGAACGCCGACACGCACGATCAGCAGCCCGTTCAAGAGGCCGATGAAGGCGCCCATCAGCAGGATCAGCACCATGGTCTCAGCCGCGTCCAGCTGCCAGACGACCATGGCGTAGCTCGCCGCCATCACCGACGAGGCGGCGATACTGCCTACCGAGAGATCGAAGCCGTCGGCCGACATTGTGATAGAGACCCCGACGCCGAGGATCGCCACGACCGAAACCGCCTGCAGGATCGAGAACAGGTTGGCCGAGCGGATGAAGGCGGGCTGTGCATACCAGAAGCCGATCACCATCAGTGCCAGCAGCACGAAGAGCGCGTAGCGGCGCGTCTCCCGAAAGAACGATGTGCGCGGGGCGGCCGGTTGCTCGGTCGTCAGGTTCGTCATCGATGATCTCCGGCCTTATCGCTCTCGACCTTGCCGATCTGGTCTGTCAGGGAGCCATGGCCGTCACCGGCCTCGTGAAGTGAATGATCGCGCATGACGAGGATGCGGTCGGCAACCTCCAGCGCCTCTTCGGTGTCGCTTGTCGCGATCAGCGTGGCGGAATCGCTCTGGCTGTTGCGGATAGCGGCGATCAGGTCGGCACGCGCGCCGACGTCGACGCCCTGGAAAGGCTCGTCGAGCAACAGCAGCCGGCAAGGTGCCGCTTGCCAGCGGGCGAGCACGACCTTCTGCTGGTTGCCGCCGGAAAGCTCATCGAGTGTGTCGTCGGGTCCGCGCGCCTTGATGCCGAGCCGGGCGATCGCCTCGGAGGCGACCCTGCGCTCGCGCGCGGCCCGCAGCAGACCGCTGGGAAACCAGCGCCGCAGATGCGGCAGGGCGATCGTGCCGGCAATCGAGGCGCCCGGAATCTCGGCTGGCAAAAGCGACGATGCCCAGCGATCTTCGGCGACCATGAAAACGCCGTTTTCGATCGATCGCCCCGGTCCGTTCGAAAGCCACGGTTTTCCATCGAGCACGAAGCTGCCCTGCGCCAGCGTTTCCAGGCCGAAAAGCGCGCGCAGCAGCCGGCTTTTGCCCGAGCCGAGCGTGCCGGTCAGCGCGACGACCTCGCCGGAGCGCAGGTCGAGATCGAAAGGCCGCGCACCGGGAATCAGCCGCGCGCCCTTGATGGAGGCGACGATCGGGGCCGTCGACGTCTTGCCGTCATGGGTGGCGGCTTCCAATGTTCGGCCGATCATGGCCGCAACGGCGGCAGGGAAATCGATCGGCTTGGCAAAAGCGCCGACGATGCGACCGCCGCGCATGATGACGGCGCGATCGGCGATGGCGGCAAGGTCGCCAAGCCTGTGCGAGATGTAGAGGATTGCCATGCCGCCGGTCCGCAGCCGCCGGATGATGGCGAAGAGCCGGTCCGCTTCCTTGGCCGAAAGGCTGGATGTCGGCTCATCGAGAATGAGGACCGAGGCCTTGGCCGCTACGGCGCGCGCGATGGCGACCAATTGCCGTTCCGCCGGCCGCAGATCGACGAAGTCGCGGTCGAGCGGCAGGTCGAGATCGATCAGCGCCGCGATGGCGCGCGCACGCCTGCGGATAGACGTGGCCGAGACGAAGAAGCGCCCGCCGGGCTGGCAAAGTTCATCGAGCAGAAGATTCTCGGCGACCGTCAATCCAGCGGCGCCGGCCTGGTCCGTCGCCTGATGGACGGTCGCGATGCCGGCAGCCTTGGCGGCGCTGGGCGAGGCGAAGGCGACGAACCTGCCGCCAAGCGTGATCGTTCCCGCGTCGGGCACATGTGAGCCCGAAAGGATTTTCACCAGCGTCGACTTGCCGGCGCCATTGGCGCCCATCAGCGCCACCACCTCCCCGGCCGCGACGGCAAGATCGGCTCCGGCGAGCGCGCGCGTCGGCCCAAAAGATTTCTCGATCCCGGCGACAGCGACGGCAATGGGGGCGGCGGTGAGGGACAAGTGGTTCAGCCGGTTATGGATTGGGTGAGAACTGAGAAAGGCAGGCAAGCCAACGGGCACGGTCGCGTCTGTCAACCGCCATATTCCATGATTGCCAGCCCGGCATTGTAATCGGGCGAATAGATGATGCCATTGGCGTCGACGAACACGTCGGTCGACTGGATCACTCGTGGCCGGTTCGGACGCTTGTCGACCATGCGGCTGGGCGCTGGCGGTACCAGCGCTCCTGTCTCCTTCGGCCGATAGGGGTCGGAGATGTCGAAAACGCGCACCCCTGCATTCTGGTAGGTTGCAAAGATCAGCGTGTCGGACACGAAGCTGCCCGGCCGGTTCTCATGCAGATTGTGCGGGCCGAAATGTCCGCCCTTGGCAGTGTAGTCGGTTTCATCCGGAGTCGGCAGCGTCGAGATCGAAATCGGGTTCGCCGGATCGCGTATGTCGAAGATCCAGGTATGCTTGCGCCCATCCTCCTCATGGTCGAGCACGGCCTCGTCGGCGACGACGAGCAGACCGCGCTTGACCAGCGGCAACGCCGAATGCGTGCCGCCTCCATAGGGCGGCGACCAGTTCTTGTGGGTGATCAGCTTCGGCAGGGCAGGGTCCGCGACATCGAGGACGGTCAACCCGCCGTCGCGCCAGCAGGCATAGGCGGTGTCGCCTTCGACGACCGCATGATGCAACGCGTAGCGGCGGCCGTCGGGCCAGCCCGGTGTCTCGCCGCCGGCGAGATGCATGCCGGGAATCCACCAGCGACCGGCCTCGACGGGCCGTGTCGGATCTTGAAGGTCGACTGTGAGCAGAATGTAGTCGCTGTAGCCGTCGAGAAGCGCCGACACATAGGCGTAGCGCCCACCGACATACCAGATGCGATGAATGCCGATGCCATCGACCGGGAAGAAGCCGATCTGGCGAGGCTGCGTCGGCTTCGAGATGTCGTAGATGGCCATGCCGGCCGACCATGTCCGCGCCGCGCCCGAACCGGGTGCGGTGCCGACCGTCTCGCCGATCGACTTGGTGTAGTAGACCTTCTCGTCGAAGGCGAAAGCGGCGTCGGCGAACAGACCGCGCGCATGGACGACCAGCAGCAGATCCTCATGCGTCTGCAGATGGATCGTCCAGGTATTCGGCGGCGCGGGCACGAACACCGTCCCACCCGGATTTTTGGGATCGCGCACATCGATGATGGAAAAGCCTTGAGACCAGGGATGCGCGACATAGGCGAAGCCGCGATGCACCATTACTTGCAATCCATCCGGCCGTCCGCCCTGGTCGGAATGGCCGATCAGGCGCATGTTCCTGGAATAGTCGGGGGTAGGGACAGAACTCATAATCGTCTTTCGAAAGGTCGGCCCGGCGCCTCTTGCCTGTCGGAGTGGGTGGAGGCGCAAATGCAGTCGTCGTCGGGCATTCCAGTGATCATCCCCGGTCAGGCCGGGGACGATTGTTCGGATTGCTGATTGTCTGAAGGAAGATGCTGGATTTTCAATTGGACGCAGGTATCCAGGGTGCTTTTGCCGCGTCGCTGTCCTTGAAGGCCGGGAACTTCGCCTGCAGGTCCTCGATCGTCTTGATGTTGTTGTCGGCGAGATCCTTCCTGGTGACGAGCGTCGGCTGGATCAGCACGGAATGGCCGGGATTCTGTCCGGCGATCAGCTGGGCAAGCGCACGCACCGAAGCCTCGCCGACCACGGCCGGATTGGTTGCCGCCGTCGCCACCCACGGGCTGTTTGGTTCGAGAATGGCCTGGATGTCCGAGGTCGAGATGTCGACGCCGTAAATCTTGACCTTGTCGGCAACGCCAAGCTCGTCGATGGCGAGCTTCACGCCACGAGCGAATTCGTCCCATGGAGCGAAGACAACCGAAAGCGTCGGGTTGGCGGTGAGCACAGCCTTGGTCTGGTCCGCGACCGAAGCGGCGACGGTGTCGTTGACCACGCCCCAGGTGGCGACTTCCTTGATGCCTGGGTACTTCTTGCCGAAATCCTTCCAGACCGCGTAGCGGCGATCGAGCGGCGCGAAGCCGGCGACATAGAGGACGCCGCCATCGAATTTCTGGCCCTGGTCCTTGACCGCCTGGTCGAGCACGAGGCGCGCCATGTCGGCGTCGGACTGTTCGACCTGCGGGATCTTTGGATTGTCGAGATTGGTGTCGTAGGCCACCACCGGAATGCCGGCGTCAAGCGCCGCCTGTGCGACGTCCTTGATGGCTTCGGGCTGGCCGTTGTTGATGATGATGCCTTGCACGCCGAGGTTGATCGCCTGCTGGATCAACTGCCGCTCGGTGTTGATGTCGTTGCGCGCCTGCGAGATGTTGGCCTCGATGCCAAGCGCGTCGGCCTGGCGCTTCACGCCGGCCTCGAATGCCTGGAGCCAGTCGCCGGAGCCGAGGAAGCTGACGACGGCAATCTTGACGCCGCCCTTGTCGAAGGGAGCTGGTGCGCCGGATATGCCCTGCGCCGAAGCGGCGGTGACGAGACTGGCGATGCCAGCGACGGCCAGGGAAAGAAGATGCTTGATCATGTGGGGACCCCTTTGGAATTGGCGGCATTCTAGGGAGGGGGATCATCGCTTCCGAGAACGCTCGTTGCGAGTTTTTCACATCCCGGAGCATTTCCGCTTCGCTTCCTTTCGGTCTTTTAGCAAATGAAGGCGACCTGGTGCGGGGCGTTCGCTGTCCGGGAAACAGAATTGTTCCAACGCGAGCATCCTTGCTCTAAAGGACGCGCAGGATTCCTGGATCAGATGCGCATGAGCGAACCGGCAGACCCTTCGGAAACACGACAGGTGGACGACGCGCCGCCACGGCGGCGTGAGCCGGTGTTCAACCTGCCCCCGGTGGTGCTGGCGGTGATCGGCATTTGCGTCGCCGTCTATCTGCTGCAGCAATATGTGCTGAACGAAGCACAGCAGATGTTATTGCTGTACGACGGGGCTTTCATCCCGATTCTCTACACCGGACAATATGGCTTCGACTGGTTCCTGTTTTCCCGGCCGTTCACCTATGCCTTCATGCATGGCGGCTTTGCCCATATTGCCATCAACATGGTCTGGCTTGCAGCCTTTGGCTCGCCATTGGCAAATCGTTTGGGCACGCTCTGGTTCGCGCTGTTCTTTGCCGTAACCGGGCTGGCTTCGGTCGCGCTTTTCTGGGCGATGCATCCTTATGGAGAAGCGCCGCTGGTCGGTGCCTCGGGAGCCATATCAGGCATGATGGGAGCTGCGGCGCGGTTCGGTTTCCGTACCGATCGCTCGGCCGGCAAGGCTGCCTTCGCCGGCCCGGTGCTGCCGATCGCATTGGTATTGCGCTTGCGCGGCGTCGTGATCTTCCTCGCCGTGTGGATGATCATCAATCTTGCCACCGGTCTTCTTGGCTTTGCCCCGGGTGTAGAGGGCCAGATCGCGTGGGAAGCCCATATTGGCGGCTTCGTTGCCGGCTTCTTCGGCCTGCGCTGGTTCGACAGGCGGTGGCAGGCGCCGGAATGGGAGAACACCGACCACCGCACTTGAAATGCAACCGATCACGGCGCACGATATTCACTCTTATGTGAAAGCCGGTCAGGCTGGAACCGGCGGGCAAAAAGCAGAGGAGGAAGCCATGACGGTGAAGGCAATTCTCGAGAAAAAAGGCCATGACGTATTGACGCTCGGGCCGAACGAAAAGCTGAGCGAAGCCATTCGCATCCTGTCCGAACACAGGATCGGCGCGCTGGTCATCACCAATGGTGACCACAAGATCGTCGGCATTCTTTCCGAGCGCGACATTGTGCGGGTTCTGGCTAAGGAAGGCGGTGCCGCGCTCGATATCGCCGTGCGTTCGGCAATGACGCCGAAGGTGAAGATCTGCAACGAAAACCACACCGTCAACGAGGTGATGGAAATCATGACCCGAGGCCGTTTCCGCCATCTGCCGGTGGAAAAGGACGGCATGCTCGATGGCATCGTGTCTATCGGCGACGTGGTCAAGCGCCGCATCGAGGATGTCGAGCGCGAGGCCGAAGAGATCAGGGCCTATATCGCCACCGCCTGAGCGGTGGAGGGAACCGCCGGCCGGAGCACCGACCGGCGGAGCCGTATCTACCTGTTGTCGAGTTCGGAACGGACGAGTTCCAGCCCACGCCGGGTGATGCGGTAGGGTCCACCGCCCGACGAAGAAACGGCCTTCTTCCGCTTCAGCTTTCGAAACATGTCGAGATCGACGCCCGGATAATGCCAGCCGTCACGGGTCAGGCATTTGACGGAGGCGATCCGCTTTTTCTCGTTCTTTTCGATTTCAATGCGTCCGCCCTGCGCGAGCAGGTGCAGAATGCGCTGTTCAATGCGCGAAATATCCATGGGGGAGTTTCCGGGAAAACAAAAAATGCCGCCGCCGCGAAACTTCACGGCACGGGGTTTCAGGTTTTCTGCCCTGCCTCGCTAGGAGGTCAGGGCCTTACCGGGACTGAGCGTAAGTGGACATCCACTCTCCATTGGGATGGGGCGTCCTATAGGCGAAAGCGGCTGAAAAGGCCAGTCCGTGGCTTTGCGCTTGTCTCGTTGAACGGTTTGCACTAGCGAAGTTGCACACCAAAATATGCGTAAACGCATAATCCGTAGTTCCAATACGCAGGCCACAATGTCCCTTATCGACACCCGCACGCCCGACGCCAAGCGCCTTGTTTCCGGTGCCACCGGCGACTGGGAGATCATCATCGGTCTCGAGGTCCACGCGCAGGTCACCTCGGAAGCAAAGCTGTTTTCCGGCGCCTCGACCGCCTTTGGAGCGGCACCCAACGCCAATGTCAGCCTGGTCGACGCGGCGATGCCGGGCATGTTGCCCGTCATCAACGAGGAATGCGTCAAGCAAGCGATCCGCACTGGCCTTGGGCTGAAGGCGCAGATCAACCACAAGTCGGTCTTCGACCGGAAAAACTACTTTTACCCGGACCTGCCGCAGGGCTACCAGATCTCGCAGTTCAAGCAGCCGATCGTCGGCGAGGGCACGGTGATCGTCTCGGTCGGTCCCGACCGCCAGGGCGAATTCGAGGACATCGAGGTCGGCATCGAGCGGCTGCATCTGGAGCAGGATGCCGGCAAGTCGATGCACGACCAGCATCCGACCATGTCCTATGTCGACCTCAACCGGTCGGGCGTGGCGCTGATGGAGATCGTCTCGAAGCCGGATATGCGCTCGGCCGACGAAGCCAAGGCCTATGTCACCAAGCTGCGCACCATCGTGCGCTATCTCGGCACCTGCGACGGCAACATGGACGAAGGCTCGATGCGTGCCGACGTCAACGTCTCGGTACGCAAGCCGGGCGGTGAGTTCGGCACGCGCTGCGAGGTCAAGAACGTCAATTCGATCCGCTTCATCGGCCAGGCCATCGACTACGAGGCACGCCGGCAGATTGCCATCCTCGAGGATGGCGGCAAGATCGATCAGGAAACGCGGCTGTTCGATGCCGTCAAGGGCGAGACGCGTTCGATGCGCTCGAAGGAAGAGGCGCACGATTACCGCTATTTCCCCGATCCGGATCTTCTGCCGCTGGAATTCGACCAGGCCTATGTCGATGCGCTGGCCAGGGAGCTGCCGGAACTGCCGGACGACAAGAAGGCGCGGCTGATCTCGTCGCTCGGCCTTTCGACCTATGACGCCTCGATCCTGGTTTCGGAAAAGCCGATCGCCGATTACTTCGAGAAGGTCGCCGCCGGCCGCGACGGCAAACTCGCCGCCAACTGGGTCATCAACGATCTGCTCGGACAATTGAATAAGGCCGGAAAAGGCATTGAAAACGCTCCGATTTCGCCTGATCAGCTGGGCGCGGTCATCGATCTCATCAAGGATGGGACCATCTCCGGCAAAATCGCCAAGGACCTGTTCGAGATCGTCTGGACCGAGGGCGGCGATCCGCGCCAGCTGGTGGAAAGCCGTGGCATGAAGCAGGTCACCGACACTGGCGCAATCGAGAAGGCGGTCGACGAGGTCATCGCTGCCAACCCCGACAAGGTCGAGCAGGCGCGCGCCAAGCCGAGCATGGCGGGCTGGTTCGTTGGCCAGGTGATGAAGGCGACCGGCGGCAAGGCCAACCCACAAGCGGTCAACGATCTCGTCAAGGTCAAGCTGGGCATCGAGTAGGGCTGTGTTCGTCCGCACCGCCGGGGAACGCGACCTTGCCGCTGTGCGGACGCTGCTGGTCGAGACTTGGCATGCGACCTATGACGCCATTTACGGCGCTGCCAAGGTGACCGAGATCACCGATGAATGGCACTCGATTGCCTCCCTCCGTTCGCGGCTGACACGGCCGAATTCGGAGTTGCTGGTGGCCGATGACGGCGAGCGGATCGGCGGCATGGCTTTCGCCGCCGCCA
Organism: Mesorhizobium sp. M0830; assembly: GCF_040319965.1. Classification (NCBI taxonomy): domain Bacteria; kingdom Pseudomonadati; phylum Pseudomonadota; class Alphaproteobacteria; order Hyphomicrobiales; family Phyllobacteriaceae; genus Mesorhizobium; species Mesorhizobium sp. M0830. The sequence continues at coordinate 45,236 of NZ_JAMYOR010000017.1, forward strand.
CTGCGGATGCGAAGGTCATCCTGTTGAACCAACTCTACGTCCATCCGGACTGCCAAAGGCGCGGCATCGGGCAATCGCTGCTCGACGAGATCGAGGACAGTTTCCCGGAAGGGCGAGTGCTGCGCGTCGAGGTCGAGGAGGCCAATAGCGGCGCCATCGCCTTCTACCGATCGAAAGGGTTTCTGCCCGTCGGCGCCACGGCGGAATCCCGCGACAGCTCAAGGCCGACGATGCTGAGTTTTGAGAAGCCGCTCGGATAGACCGGCGTGTCCGGTCGGCAATTGTCTCGCGTTTTTGATTTGACCTGCCTCCGCAGGCGTATCAACGCTGCTTGAGCCAGCGTCCGCATCCAACGGCGCGACGGCGACGGGGACTTTCATGCCGAGCTTGCCGGAACTGATGCCGACACAGGTGTCGGACGAGACCTTTGGTGGCGTCACCTATCATATAGCCGGCGAACTGGTGCCGGTGCTCTCGGTCGACGTGACGCGGATGCCAGTCTATTTCGAGCACCACATCCTTTTGTGGAAGAATTCCACCATCACCATCGGCCTGAAGTCGCTGAAGGGCGCGTTGAAGCGCATGATGGCCGGAATGCAGATATTCGTCACCGAGGCTTCGGGGGCGGGCATCATTGCCTTCAGCCGCGATGGTCCGGGCCACATCGTGCCGATCCATCTCCAGCGTGGCGACGAGATACAGGTGCGCGAGCACCAGTTTCTCGCCGCGACCGGCAATGTCGACTACTCTTTCGAGCGTGTGCGTGGCCTGGCGACGATGCTGTTCGGACAGAGCGGCTTTTTCATCGACCGGTTTCGCGGTGATTCCGGGGACGGCATCGTCTGGCTGCACGGCTATGGCAATGTCTTCGAAAAGACGCTCGCCGCCGGCGAGACCATCGACATCGAGCCTGGTGGCTGGCTGTTCAAGGATGTTTCGGTCGGGATGGAAACCAAGATCGATCGCCTGTCGAGCGGCTTCTTCGGTGCCAATATGAACTTTATCGTCAACCGCTTCACCGGACCGGGCCGGATCGGCATCCAGTCGATGTATCTGCATATGCCGAGCGAAGAGTAGTTCGAGCATGGCGGCAGCGATCCGGACCTGCGTCATCCCGGCGTTTGCCGTGCCGGCTTACGACGGATATGCAGTGACATGACCAAACTGTCCCGCATTGCCGCGCTGACGCTGCTCGCCATCATCATTTTCGCAACCTTGTCGCCGATCCAGATGCGGCCGCACTTCGCTGAGGCAAATGTCGAGCGCGCCTTGGCTTACATACTGTTGGGCTTCGCCCTGGGGCTCGGCTTCCCCAACCGACTTTATCACGTGGTGATCTTCGTGATTGTGACCGCCGGCATGTTGGAACTGCTTCAGATCGTCGACCCCGGTCGCCACGCGGAGCTTGCCGACGCAGTCGTGAAAGCCTGCGCTGGTATTGTCGGTATCCTCGTCGGCCAATTGTTCGCCAGAGGCAGCAGACGATTAGGAGAGCGGTAGACGCGGCCAGAAAACCGCCGCGCCGAAGCAGCAGGACTTCGCATCGAGCTATGTAGAGGGGATCTCCACATTGTCGATCAGCCTGGTCTCGCCGAGCCAGGCCGCTGCGAGCAGGCGGCCTTGACGGTTTCGACGCCATGGCGCGAGCGTCAGACTTTCGCGTGCCTCGACATAATCGACCTTCTGGAAACCGGCCGCGATCAGGGCACGGCTGGCCTCTTCGGTTGCGTGGCTCTGGCCGGCGCCTGCCGCCAGGGCCGCTGCAGTGTCGCGCAATGTCACGTTGAACTGGCGGGCGATCCTCAGTTCGGTCTCGTCGAGATAGGCATTGCGTGACGACATGGCGAGACCATACGCGTCGCGGATCGTCGGTGCGCCGATGATTTCGACGGGCAGGTCGAGGTCTCGGCAGAGCTGCCTGACGACGCAAAGCTGCTGGTAGTCCTTCTCGCCGAAGATCGCATAGTCGGGCGTTGCCTGCAGCAAGAGCTTTGCCACCACGGTGGCGACGCCGTCGAAAAAGGTCGGCCGAAAGTCCGCTTCGAGCCCGGCCGAGGGGCCGCCGACCGAGATTCTCGTGACGAAGCCGGAGGGATACATCTCGCCAACCGTCGGCGTGAAGGCAAGGTCGGCCCTCGCCATTCCGAGCCGATCGAGGTCGCGGGCGAGCTGGCGTGGGTACTTGTCGAGGTCTTCGGTCGGCGCGAACTGTGTCGGGTTGACAAAGATCGACACGACGCAGCGCTCGGCTCTCTCCAGCGCGATTTTCACCAGCGAGATGTGCCCGTCATGCAGTGCGCCCATGGTCGGCACCATGGCGACGCGAAGACCGTCGTGCCGCCAGTCGCGGATTTGCGCGCGAAGTGCGGCGACGCTGTCGACAACGAGTGGCCGGCTCATGTGTCGTCCCTGCTGTTTGTCGCCGAAAAGACATGTCCGGGGCCGGGGAATGCCCGGCTTCGCACCTCCGCGGCATAGGTTTCAGCGGCATGCGAGATCACGCTGCGCAGATCGGCGTATTCCTTGACGAATTTCGGCACCCGGTCGACGGTGAGCCCGACCATGTCGTCGATGACCAGGATCTGGCCGTCGCAGTCGCCGCTAGCGCCGATGCCGATGGTGGGAATGGCGATGCGGCCGGTGATATCGGCGGCGACCGTCTCGACCGTTCCTTCGATGACGACAGAGAAGGCGCCGGCGCTTTCGACGGCAAGCGCATCGCGAAGCAAAGCCGCAACAGCCTCCTCGGTGCGGCCCTTGATCTTGTAGCCGCCGTCCTTTTCGACGGATTGTGGCTGCAGGCCGATATGTCCCATGACCGGAATGCCGGCGGCGACGATGGCCGCGATCTGCCCGAACATGTCGACGCCACCTTCGAGTTTCACCGCTTGGCAGCCGGTCTCGTCAACAACGCGTCGCGCCGAAGCGACGGCTTGCACCGTAGAATCCTCATAGCTGCCAGCCGGCAGGTCGACGACGACGCAGGCCTTGACCGAACCGCGCATGACCGCTTGCCCATGCGCGATCATCATCTCGAGCGAGGCTCCCAGCGTCGTCTTGTGCCCGTACAGCACCATGGCGACGCTGTCGCCAACCAGAAGCAGATCGACATGGTCGTCGAGCAGACGGGCGATGGGGTAGGTGTAGGCGGTCAGGCAGACGATCGGCGTGCCGCCCTTGCGGCGGCGAATCAGCTCGGCGCTGATGCGGATGTCGGTGGTCGGCAATTCCGTGGCCAATCTTCACCTCCTTTGGCCTGCTGCCGGCTTGGATACCCGCAAGGCGCGCGCAGAGCTTTAGAAAGACCGCAACGGCTTGGCAAGCGCGCATCCCGCGACGGAGGAGATCAGCGGCTTGTGTCGCGTTTTGGCAAGCCAATTGGGCGTTCCCCGTGGCAAAAGCCTTGCCTTCGCCAAGGGCTGACGCCATAAGCAGGAAACGGCCTGCCGGCGCGAGGGTTCTAAAGATGAAGACTTTCCTGACGCAGTTTTTCACCTGGTGGAACAGCCAGACGCTGGGAACGCGCCTGCACACCTGGCGGCATGGCAAGAAGGTCGGCCAGGACGAAGCAGGCAATGTCTATTACGAAGGCGGTATCGATTCGGAAGGCCGCACGCGCCGCTGGGTCATCTACCGCAACTATTCGGAGGCCTCAGCCATACCGCCCGGCTGGCACGGCTGGATCCATCACCGCGTCGATGTCGCGCCGGCAAGCGAAGACTACAAGCCGCGCGACTGGCAGAAGCCTCATCAGCCCAACCTGACCGGCAGCCCAGCTGCCTATCGCCCGAAGGGCTCGGTGCTGACCAATCAGCATCGCCCGCAGGTTACTGGCGACTACGACGCCTGGACACCTGGATCGTAGCTATAGGGTGCAGGACGGTCCTTTATCGCCACAATTGGTGTTTAGCTGCTTGCTGATCAGAAGACGGCGACTAGCCTTGGCGATCGATAGTGTCGCCCGGGCGCGAACCACCGGTACCATTGCATGAGCTTTTTCAACCTGACATCGATGGGCGGTATGATACTAGCCGCCGGTCTTGGCGTTGGCACGGTGGCGTTTGCCGCCTCGCCTGAACCCGCCGCACCGGCGCCGGCACCGCCCGCGGCGTCGGAGCGGGTCACCAATCCCGTCGCCGAGTTCGCCGGCATCGATAAGATCACCGGCCGCATCATCACCTTCGATGTCTATATCGACGAGACAGTGCAATTCGGTGCCTTGCAGGTGACGCCACGCGTTTGCTATTCGCGGCCGCAGAACGAAGAGCCGAGGACGGATTCCTTCGTCGAGGTCGACGAGATCACGCTCGACCGCAAGATCCGCCGCATCTTCACCGGTTGGATGTTTGCCGAAAGCCCCGGCCTCAACGCCGTCGAGCATGCCGTCTACGACGTCTGGCTGAAGGAATGCAAACAGAAGTCGGATGTCCCGGCGCCCGACGGCGCCAAGGCTGACGCCACCAAAGCCGACGCTTCGAAGCCCGCCGCAGCCAAGCCGAAACCTGCGGCAACCCCGGACGCGACAGAGCAGGACCTGACAGCGCCGGATGTGACAGAACCGGATGTGACTGAGCCGGACACTTCGGATCCCGATTCGACCGACGCCAACTGATCCTCCGGAACCGTCCCGATCACCAAGCGTTGGGCCACGGAAGACTGCGCATCTATGCGTAAGGAGGATCTTCCGATGTCAGCCAGCAAGCGCATCACGGCCAGCAAGGCAGAATTGCTTGAGCTCGAAAAGGGGTTCTGGACAGGCGACGCGGCCTATTATGCCGCCAATGCCGACACCGAATGCCTTGTAGCATTTCCGCAGATGGCAAAGGCGATGGACAATGCCGATCTCGCCAAGACCGCAACCAAACCCAATCGCTGGCGCGATCTGAACATCGACCTCAAGGGAATTATCGAGCCGGGCAGCGACATCGTCATGCTGACTTACGAGGCGCACGCGACACGTGAGAACGGGGAGCCTTACGCGGCGCTGGTCAGCACTGGCTACGTCCATCGCGCCAATGGCTGGAAGATGATGTTCCATGCGCAGACGCCGATCGAAGTCGGGGCTAATCGTCAGGGGTAGAATAGGGCCTGGCCCTTGAGCGCATCGGCCAGCATCTTCTCGTATTTGCCGCGCGGCACGTCAACCGCTCCGAAGCGCTTGAGGTGCTCGGTGGTGAACTGTGTATCAAGTAGTGCGAAGCCCCGCGCCTTCAGGCGCTCGACGAGAAAATAAAGGCAGATCTTGGAAGCGTCGGTCTCCCTGGCGAACATGCTCTCGCCAAAGAACACCCGGCCGAGCGACACACCATAGAGGCCGCCGACCAGCCGGTCGTCGCGCCACGCCTCGACCGAATGACAATGCCCTATCCGATGCAGTTCGACATAGGCTTCGCGGATCGGCGCATTGATCCAGGTCGACCGGCGCTCGGCGCGCTTCTCGGCGCAACCGTCGATCGTCGCTTCGAAGTCGAAATCGAAACGGATGTCGAAAGGGCTCTTCTTGATCGCTTTCCTAAGGCTTTTCGGTGTGTGGAAATGGTCGAGCGGTATGATGCCACGCGTCTCCGGCCGTACCCAGAACACTTCCGGGTCGCCGGCACTTTCGGCCATCGGGAACACGCCCGACGCATAGGCCTTGAGCAGAAGGTCGGTGGGAATGCGATAGCCGGGCGCGTAGGGACGGGTCATCGCGTCTCCGCGTTACTCTTCCTCGGCCAGATATTTTTCCAGCCAATGGATATCATACTCGCCATTGGCGATGTCGGCATTGCCGACAAGATCGCGAAACAGCGGCAACGTCGTCTTGATACCGTCGACGACGAATTCGTCCAACGCGCGGCGCAGGCGCATCATGCACTCGACGCGGTTGCGCCCATGCACGATCAGCTTGCCGATCAGGCTATCGTAATAGGGCGGGATCTTATAGCCCGAATAGACGCCGGAATCGACGCGTATGCCCAGGCCGCCCGGTGTGTGGAAGTGCGTGATCGTGCCGGGAGACGGCGTGAAGGTACGCGGGTCTTCGGCATTGATGCGGCATTCGATGGCATGGCCGTTGAACTTGATGTCCTCCTGCCTCACCGAGAGGCCGCCGCCGGACGCAACGCGGATCTGTTCATGCACGAGGTCGATGCCCGTGATCGCTTCCGTCACCGGATGCTCGACCTGCAGGCGCGTGTTCATCTCGATGAAATAGAACTCGCCATCCTCATAGAGGAATTCGATCGTGCCGGCGCCGGAATAGCCGAGATCGGCGATGGCTTTGGCACAGATACCGCCGATACGAGCCCGTTCTTCGGCGTTTAGGGCCGGTGAGGGAGCCTCCTCCCAGACCTTCTGGTGGCGACGCTGCAGCGAGCAGTCGCGCTCGCCGAAATGCACGCCGCGGCCAAAGCCGTCGCCAAACACCTGCACTTCGATATGGCGTGGTTTTTCCAGGTACTTTTCGATGTAGACGGCATCGTCGCCGAAGGCCGCTCCAGCTTCGCTGCTCGCTGTCTGCAAGGCGATCTCAAGTTCAGCCTCGGTAAGGGCGACCTTCATTCCGCGCCCACCACCGCCTGCGGATGCCTTGATGATCACGGGATAGCCGATCTCGGCGGCAATGCGCCTGGCTTCCTTTTGATCGGTGACCGCGCCGTCCGAACCGGGCACCACCGGAATGCCGAGGCGTTTTGCAGTTCGCTTGGCCTCGATCTTGTCGCCCATGATGCGAATGTGGTCGCCGGTAGGGCCGATGAATGTGATGTTGTGCGCAGCCAGGATGTCCGCGAACTTGGCATTCTCGGACAGGAAGCCGTAGCCCGGATGCACTGCGTCGGCGCCGGTGATCTCGCAAGCCGCGACGATCTGATGGATGTTGAGATAGCTGTCGCGCGATGGCGGCGGGCCAATGCAGACGCTCTCGTCGGCGAGCCGCACATGCATGGCGTCGGCATCGGCGGTCGAATGCACCACCACCGTCTGGATGCCGAGTTCCTTGCAGGCGCGCAGGACCCGAAGGGCGATTTCGCCGCGATTGGCGATGAGAATCTTCTGGAACATCAGGTCCGCTCTACTCGATCACGACGAGCGGCATACCGTATTCGACCGGCGTCGCATCCTCGAAAAGGATCGCCGTCACCGTGCCGGCGCGCGGCGAGGGGATCTGGTTCATCGTCTTCATCGCCTCGATGATCAGCAGCGTCTGGCCTTCCTTGACCTTCTGGCCGACTTCGATGAACGCCTTGGCGTCGGGCGACGGTGCCAGATAGGCGGTGCCGACCATGGGCGAGGTGACCGCGTTCTTCGACACGTCGGCCACCACTGGGGCGGCTGCCATAGCGGCTGGCTGAGCTGTTGCCGGCGCATAGGCCGGCTGCGGTGCTGCGATCGCGTGAACGGCGGGCGCCTGGCGTGAGACGCGCACCTTCAGGTCGCCCAGTTCGACCTCGATCTCGGTGAGATTGGTGTCGTTCAGTATGCCCGCCAGATCGCGGATCAGCTGCTGGTCAACACCGTTCTTCTTTATCGACATTTTCGAGCCTTCTGTTTGTTGGCCGGTCATAGGCGTGCGGCCAGCGCCTGCAGCGCCAGCGTATAGCCGAGCGGCCCAAAGCCACAGATCATGCCGACGGCAACCGGCGCGACCATGGAGACGTGGCGGAATGGTTCCCGCGCATGGATGTTGGAAAGATGGACTTCTGCCACCGGCAACGGCGCGATAGCGCGGATGGCGTCGTGGATGGCGATCGAGGTATGGCTGTAAGCGCCAGGATTGATGACGATTCCGACAGCCTTGTCGCCGGCTTCCTGAATCCAGTCGACAAGGTCGCCCTCGTGATTCGACTGGCGGAAATCGATTTCGAGTCCAAGTGCCGTGCCGGCCTGCTTGCAGTCTTCGGCGATGGCGGCAAGCGTCTTGCCGCCATAGATGCCAGGCTCGCGTTTGCCGAGCGCGTTGAGATTGGGACCGTTCAGGACGAAAACCGTTTTCAAAAAAGCCGACCTTTTCCGGCGCTGACATCAAGTCGACGCGCTGGGCCCTCTATAATGGGCATACCCGCCCGCGGAAAGAGCGCAAGTGCGTTCTTTCACTGTCCACAACAGGCGGAAATGTGCCCGTGAGAAAAATAGGTTGGTAGCAAGATCAGAGGGCGGCTTTCGCCGCCTCGATCTTTTCGGCCAGCACTTCCTGCCCAAGCGCCCCGAATACGACCTCGTTGCCGACGACATAGGACGGCGTTCCGGTGATCGCCAGCTTGCTGGCAAGATCGTAGGTCTTGGAGAAGGCCTCGGTGATTCTCGGGTCCTTCATTTTCTCGCGCAGCGTTGCTTCGTCGGCACCGAGCGACAGCGCGACCTTGATGGCCGCCGCCTCGGTGGCACGTCCCTGGCCGCCGAGCAGCGCATTGTGGAACTCGCCGTATTTTTCCGGGTGCATCAGGTGAAAGGCCATCGAGACGACGCTCGCCTTCTGCGAATCCGGTCCGAGGATCGGGAATTCCTTGAGCACGAAGCGCAGATCCGGATCGGACTTGGTCAGCGCCCTCATGTCTTCGATGGCGCGTCTGCAGAAGGCGCAATTGTAATCGTAGAACTCGACGATGGTGACCTTGCCGTTCGGATTGCCGACAACGCCATCGAAAGCGGAGTTGAATATCTGGTCCTTGGCGTTCTTGATCACGCCGAGATGAGCGATGCGCTGCTCTTCCTTCTGCTTGGCCTCGAGCGCGTCCTGGACCTCCAGAAGGACTTCCGGGTTCTTAAGCAGATAGTCGCGGATGATGCCTTCCACCTCGCTGCGGTCGATCTTGGTGTCGGCCGCTACCGTCTCGACGGGCTGCGTCGTGCCGGCCTTGGCAATCTGCGGGCTTCCGGCCACGAATCCCAAAGCCAGCATGGCCAACGCGACCGCAACCCCCGTGGTGCTCAGCAGCAGTGCCTTTTTCATCGTTCCGTTCCTTCTACCTGTTTCCCGGCCTGGCTGTGTCGCAGCGCGTGGCCGGAAGGTTCACTTGATCTTGGTTGATGGCTTGTAGTTTATGATATCTTGGGCGCGAAGCCAGCGCGGCTCGCCGCGCTTCATCTCTTGCTGCGCCCGCATGGCGAAAATCTTGGCATCCTTGTAGTTGCCGGAATAGAAGTGACCTTCGGCGGTGGCGAGTTCGGCGCCCGGTATATCACCCAGCTCGCCATAGGCTTGCGCCAGATAACGATAGCCGGCCGAATTTTCCTTGTCGCGCTCGAGGCCGTTGTTGATCTGCACCACGGCCTTTTTCAGCGAGTCGGGCGTGCCGACGGCCATCAGCGCCTGGCCAAGGGAGACAGGCAGCAATCCGGACCGCGCCGGATCGAGGCTGACCGCCTTCGCATAGGACTCGGCCGCATCCTTGGGCTTGTTCGCCTTCATCAGGATATCGCCGCGCAGCTCCTGGAAATAGGCGTTCTTCGGCTGCGCCTTGATCAATGCATTGGTCTTGGCGAGGGCGGCGGCAATGTTGCCGAACAGGTAGGTCGACTGAGCGTCACCATACTGTGCGGCCAGTGTTCCCTGCATCTTTCGCATCAGCCGCGACGCAGCCGCCTGGCCATCCATGTAGACGGCGATCTTCACCCGCATCATGTCATGACGCTGCTGCAGGGCGGGAGGGTCCAGCCTATCGACATTGGGGCTCTGTTTCACCAGCACGTCCAGATTGGAGATGCGGTCCTGCGGCATTGGATGGCTGATCCGGTAGGGATCGACCTGCGCGCCCGAAAGCGACAGCGCCGTCTGGAAGCGGCGGAAGGTCTTCAGCATGCCCATGCCGGACTGGCCGGTGGCGTTGAGATAGGTGATAGCCGAGCGATCGGCCGTCATCTCCTCGGTGCGCTGATAGGCGAGGATGCTGCGCTGTGCCATCTCGCCGCCGCCGGCCGCCACGCCCATGCCGGCGCCGGCAAGGCCGCGGCTGTTGGTGGTCGCACCGGCGACCATGGCGCCGGCGCCAAGCAACGTCGCGATGATGGCCATCGTCTTGGCGCGTTCGAGCTGGTCTCGCAGTTTCTGCTGGTGACCGCCGGCGATATGGCCGGCTTCGTGGGCAATGACGCCGATGATCTCGTTGGGCGTCTCGGCCGTCATCAGCGCACCGGTGTTGATGAACAGCCGGCGCCCGGTGACGAAGGCGTTGAAGCTCTGGTCGTTGACCAGAACGATGTCGATCCCGTCATTTGCCAGACCCGCCGCCCTGAAGATCGGCCGCGCATAGTCGCGCACCAGCGCTTCGATCTCGGCGTCGCGCACCACCGGCACGTTCTGGGCGAAAGCGCTGATCGAACTTGCCGCTGCGACCGCAACGCCAAGCGAAAGCGTCGCGAAGACGCGCGCTGCCCGGGCAATCGTCGATCTGGGTCGGCTCAACATGATGGCTCCACTGGTAGACGAGCGGGCGAAAGATGAAAAGTCGGCGCCGGAAACTTCCTCAACTTGTGATCCTCACATCAATCGGGCATTTGTGCGGCGTATGCGTCAGGGGCTTGGCGCGCTTGATCGTCGGGAACAGGGATAAAATGGTAGTTTCGCTCTCACGCCGCGGCAATGTCGAGCCCTTCCATGCCATGGACATTCTGGCCGAGGCAAACCGGCTGAAGGCAGCAGGCGTGCCGGTTGTTTCGATGGCCGTCGGGCAGCCTTCCGATCCCGCACCGGTTCTGGTTCGCGCGGCTGCGGCCAAGGCCTTGCAGGACGGACGCATCGGCTACACCGACGCGCTGGGACTGGCAGGTTTGCGCGAGGCGATCGCCGAACACTACGCCGATCACTATGGGCTCGCCATCGAGCCCGGCCGGATCGCGGTGACCACGGGATCGTCGGCCGCTTTCAACCTCGCTTTCCTGGCAATGTTCGATCCGGGCGATCGCGTCGCCATCGCGGCTCCCGGCTATCCCGCCTATCGCAACATCATGGCAGCACTCGGCATCGAGGTGGTCGAGATCGAACTCGGCGACGCCGCCTACCTGCATGCCGGCCACCTGGAAACGGCGCATCGCGAGAAACCGCTGAAAGGCGTTCTGTTCGCCAGTCCGGCCAATCCGACCGGCGCGGTCATACCGGCCGATGACCTGGCGGCGCTGGTACGGACCGCCGAGGAACTTGGTATCGCCGTGATCTCGGACGAGATCTACCACCGGCTGGCCTACGCCGCTCCCGACACCACGGCGCTCGCCTATGGGGATAGCGTGACGGTGATCAATTCCTTCTCCAAATACTACTGCATGACCGGCTGGCGTATCGGCTGGATGGTGCTGCCCGAAGATCTTGTGCGGCCGGTCGAGCGTGTCGCCCAGAGCCTCTACATCTCGCCGCCGGAACTGTCGCAGATCGCAGCGATCGAGGCGTTCAAGGCGACCGAGGAGCTGGAAGCGGTGAAGGCCCGCTACGCCTGGAATCGCGAGCTCTTGATGAGACGCCTGCCTGAGCTCGGCTTTCCGCTGGCAGCCCCGATGGACGGCGCCTTCTATGCCTTTTGCGATGTCACCCGGCACACCAATGACAGCATGGCCTTCGCGCGAAAGATGCTGGCTGAGGCGCATGTCGCGGCAACCCCCGGTCGCGACTTCGATACCCAGGCGGGACATCGGACCATGCGCTTTTCCTATGCCGGCAGCCATGACGACATGGTCGAAGCGATGGCGCGCATTGAACGCTGGTTGAGGTAGCGCCATGCCGGAGCTCGAACAGGCCCCGAAACTTGACCAGGCATTGGCCGAAGTCGCCGCCGAAATGGCGGAACGCACCGATCGTGGCGACGTCGCGTCCTATATTCCGCAACTGGGCAAGGTCGATCCGAAGAAGTTCGGCATCGCGGCTGTCACCAATGACGGCCGCGTGTTGATGGCGGGCGATGCCGAACAGGCCTTTTCGATCCAGAGCATCTCGAAAGTGTTCACCCTGACACTGGCACTCGGCAATATCGGCGACGCGCTGTGGCAAAGGGTCGGGCGCGAGCCTTCGGGCAATCCGTTCAACTCGATCGTCCAACTCGAGCACGAGAACGGCATTCCGCGCAATCCGTTCATCAATGCCGGCGCCATCGTCATTTCTGACATCCTGCTCGCCGGCCACGAGCCGCGCGAAGCGATCGGCGAAATCCTGCGCTTCGTCCAGTTCCTCGCCGATGACGAAACGATCATCATCGACCGCGAGGTCGCCGCGTCCGAACGCGCCACCGGCTATCGTAACTTCGCGCTCGCCAACTACATGAAATCCTTCGGCAATCTCCACCATGCGCCGGAGCTGGCGCTGGGCGTCTATTTCCATCATTGCGCCATCGCCATGAGCTGCCGGCAACTGGCGCTGGCCGGCCGCTTCCTGGCCAATGGCGGCAAGAATCCGGCGACCGGGCATTCCGTGGTGTCGGCCGAGCGGGCGCGACGCATCGGCGCCATGATGCTAACCTGTGGCCACTATGACGGCTCCGGTGACTTCGCCTTCCGCGTCGGCATTCCCGGCAAGAGCGGCGTCGGCGGCGGCATATTGGGCATCGTCCCGGGCGTGGCGTCGCTTGCCGTCTGGTCGCCCGGTCTCAACGCCAACGGCAATTCCAAGCTGGGATCGATCGCGCTGGAAAAGTTGGCCAGGATGATGAACTGGTCGATCTTCGCGCCTTGATGCGTGTCGCCCAAAAGTGCGCAGCGGTTTTGGGACAACGACATGCGTAGAATCAAAGAAGCGCTTTAGCATCTCGCGGCGGATCGGAACGCCAGATGTGAAAAATTCGGTAGTGGGTCAGTTCAGAATCTTGGATTTGCCGGCGAGTGCCCACAGCGCCTGCCGCGGCACCGTCTAACCCGAACGACATATATCGTTCGATCAGTTCCGGGCCATTGACCATATACTATCGAACGGAGAATGGCCCCCTTCGCTGGAAGGGTCTCATATAGTTCTTTGCGGCATCAGGCCGTGCCTCTGCCTCTCACGTGCCTCTGCCTCAGAAAAAAATGCGGCCTCTCAAAAAAGATGCGTCGCCTTTAGGCTTCTCAGTGGAGGAAGAGATGAAAGCGCTCCTTACTTTCGCGGCGGCTTTGGCACTCGCGCTCGCAGCGTCCGCTCCCGCGTCTGCCGTGAAGAATGGATTTGACAGCGATACGTCAACCACATCCGGACAGGGAAATGGCGGAAAAACAAATGACAGCGCCAACCCGGACAACAGTGGCACGACGACAACGACAACCACGACTTCAGGACCACATGGTCAGGTGAAACAGGGCGAAACCGACTGTAATAACTGCTCAACGACGACCACGTCGGACCTGCCGGGCAAGAACAGATAGGTCAACGAGGAACCAGGGGCGCCGCCCCTCGCTACCAAAAATCCCGCGCCGTCTTTCGAAGCAGCGCGGGATTTATTTGTCAGAAAATCACTTCAAGCGACTGAAAGGCTTAGAAAAACCCTTTTCGCTGCCACCAGCCTGCACGCTTCGGCTTGTCCTCGGTTTTCGCCGCCGCTTCTTCGGCTACGGTCGAGGACACCACCGGCACAACCGGCGCATTGACGGCGGCCGGCTTGCGCCGCGACGGGCGGGCCTTCGGTGCCTGCTCGACGGCAATGGCCTCGTCTGACGCAGTGGCCGGCGTCTCGACCGGTGCTTCCGCCTCGGCAGCCGGCTCCTCCGCGACGACCTCGGCCGCGGCCTTCTTCGGCTTGGCGGCACGACGTGGCTTCTTCGGCTTCTCGGTGCTGGGCGCGTCGTCATTGGCCGGAGCAAGCGCCGCCGGCTCTTCGACCGGTGCGGCGACCAGAGGTTCGCTGGCCTCGGTTACCGAGACTTCGCCTTCAGACGCGTCGGCAGTTTCGCCAGTGCTTGCCTCGGCCTCGCCTTCGCCGTCTTCGCGGCGGTTGCGTTTGCCGCCGCGCTTGCCGCGCCGCCGCTTCTTGCCTTGGCCTTCATCCGAAGTTTCAGCCGTTTCGGCAACACCGAGAGGGGCGTTATCGCCCGCTTCCGCGTCACTGTCGCTGGCGGCGGATTCTGAGAACTCGCCGGCTGGGGCGGAAATGACAGCGCCGTCCGTTGGCGCGCCATGTTCGCGGTCGCGATCCTTGCCGCCGCGACGTCTGCGGCGCTTGCGACGCTTGCGGTCACGGCCTTCGCCTTCCTCACCGCCGGCAGCGGGTCGGGGTTGTTGCTGCGGCTGCGGGCGTGGCTGTTCGGCCTGCACCGGCGCCTCATCGTCTTCCTCGACGACGACAATCTCGTCCTCGGGCTCTTCCGGCTCGACATAGGCCGGGAAGCTGCGCGCCTCGACAAAGCCTTCCGGCTTCTCGGCCAGCGCGCCGCGGAAGATCGCATAGTGCTGCGCGCCGACGGAGTCGTCGGCCTCGATGGTGATCGTCAGCCCAAAGCGGCTTTCGAGTTCCACAAGCGTGCCGCGCTTGTGGTTGAGCACGTAGAGCGCGGTCGCCGCCGGTGTCCGCACGGTGATGTGGCTGCGCGAATCCTTGAGCAGGAACTCCTCGATTGCCCGCACCACCATCAGCGCTACCGACGAATCGGACCGCACATGGCCGGTGCCGCCGCAATGCGGGCAGGGCTTCATGGTCGATTCCAGCACGCTGGCGCGGATGCGCTGGCGTGACATCTCCATCAGACCGAAATGCGAGATACGGCCGACCTGGATGCGCGCGCGATCGTTCTTGAGGTGATCCTTCAGCCGCTTCTCGACGGAGCGGTTGTTGCGGTTCTCCTCCATGTCGATGAAGTCGATGACGATCAGGCCGGCGAGATCGCGCAGCCTGAGCTGGCGTGCGACTTCCTCGGCGGCCTCCAAATTGGTGTGGAGCGCGGTGTCCTCGATCGAGTGCTCCTTGGTGGAGCGGCCCGAATTGACGTCGATGGCAACCAGCGCCTCGGTCTGGTTGATGATGATGTAGCCGCCGCTCTTCAGCGTCACCTGCGGCTGCAGCATGCGGTCGAGTTGCGCCTCGATGCCGTTGCGCACGAAGATCGGCGTCGTGTCGCGGAAAGGCTGAACCACCTTGGCGTGGCTCGGCATCAGCATGCGCATGAAGTCCTTGGCCTCGCGATAGCCTTCCTCGCCGGAGACAAGAATCTCGTCGATATCCTTGTTGTAGAGGTCGCGCACCGAACGCTTGATCAGACTGCCTTCCTCATAGACCAGGGCAGGCGCCGTTGACTGCAAGGTGAGGCTGCGGACATTTTCCCAAAGCCGCATCAGATATTCGTAATCGCGCTTGATCTCCGCCTTGGTACGGCTCTCGCCGGCGGTGCGCAGGATGACGCCCATGCCCTGCGGCACTTCGAGATCGGCAACGACCTCCTTGAGGCGCTTGCGGTCGACCGCGCTGGTGATCTTGCGCGAAATGCCGCCGCCGCGCGCCGTGTTCGGCATCAGCACCGAATAGCGGCCGGCAAGCGAAAGATAGGTGGTCAGCGCCGCGCCCTTGTTGCCGCGCTCTTCCTTGACGACTTGCACAAGCAGGATCTGCCGGCGCTTGATCACTTCCTGGATCTTGTACTGGCGGCGCACCGGCTTGCGCCGGTTGCGCACTTCTTCCAGCGCATCCTCGGCACCGACCGATTCGATCTCATGATCATCCGGATGCGAGGACTGCACTTCTTCCAGCATGCCGCGATCACTGTCGCCTGACGTAGCTTCGCTGTTTTGTTCGGCCTGCGGGACGGATTCGGAAATCACATCGGCTTCGACGGAGGCTGCGATCGATGTCGGACCGCCTTCGCGGGTTTCGCCTTCGTCCTGCTCAGCTTCTTCATGTCCGGACGCATCGGCATGTTCCGACGTATCGGCCGCATGTTCGATGATCTCGGAGGTGTGGGAGATGTCCTCGACAACAGCGTCGGCGCCATTGTCGTTATCTTCGCTTGCCCCGGCAGCTTCGCTTGCCTCGCCGGATTCGGCTGCATCGCGCTTGTGCTCACCACGGTCGCGTGTCTTGCCGCCGCGCCGACGGCCGCGCCGTCCACGATCGCGGCTCTGGCGATCTTCGCCATCGCCGTCCTCATTCTCCTCGTCCTCGGCCTCCTGCGCTTCCGCGCGCAGCAGTGCCTGACGATCGGCGACCGGAATCTGGTAGTAGTCGGGGTGAATTTCACTAAAGGCGAGAAAACCGTGACGGTTCCCGCCATATTCGACAAAGGCTGCCTGAAGGGAGGGCTCTACGCGCGTTACGCGGGCTAGGTAGATGTTTCCTTTAAGCTGCTTCTTGTCCTGGGATTCAAAGTCGAATTCTTCAATACGGTTACCGCGAACGACGACAACGCGTGTTTCCTCCGGGTGGGAGGCGTCTATCAGCATTTTGTTGGGCATTATTTCGTTTCCCCCCGGCAGCCGTCAGCCGCAGCTTGCGAGGCAATGCCTGCTGCTGCGTGTCTGGAGTGTGGGTGCCGGATATCTTAACGTCCGCCGGCCGCCGCTTGAGCGCCATGGCGGTGCCGCCCGCAGCCATACTGGCGCGGTTTGATGCGGACCTTTCCATGATTGCGCTTGAAGCCATCGTCACCAGCAGAACCTTTTGAACCAAAGCCCGGACGAACCGGACCAGCTTGTTTGCTCATACAGAGCCGGCACGGGAACAAACCCGGCCGTTTTCCTCACGCAGGCGATTCCCCCGCCACGGGCGCACACCTGCGAAATTCGTCGCGATCACCTGGAGCCTTTTCGCGTGAAGCGAAAGGAGCCGCCTTTTTCATCTGACCCTGTAGCAGGAAGCTGCGGAGGAGGGCGGTTCCAGGATTGCAGTGATCCACCATCGCTTTTATGATTTGGCGGGGTGGAAGGCAACCCCGATTTCCGATGCCGGCAAAAAGCAGTTCCGTTGCGTAAGTCTGGTTCGACCCTTGCATGAAAAGGCTTGGTTAACCTTCTCTGGATACCAATCGTTAATCGAGTTCGCGGCCTAACCGGCACTTCGACGAAACGACTAGGCGCCTGGCGCCAAACCGGGAGCGACTGGACGAAAGATGGGACCGGCAGACTTCACAGACAAGGGATGTCGTGTCGGCAGCCGGATTCTGGCCACTTTCTGTTTCTTGCTGCTGCTGACGATCTCGTCTGCCTTTTCCTCGATTGCCCAAGCCGCCGACGCTCCGGCCGTGGCAAAAGGCTACAAGATGGCGGGCAACGCCACCAAGATGCGGATCGTCATGGATTTCGACCGCGAGCCCGATATCAAATGGTTCCTGCTGCGCGGTCCCAACCGCCTTGTCATCGACCTAGCGAATACGAGATTCGCCATTGACGCCAAGGATTTGAAGCCACGCGGCCTGGTCAAGGGCGTACGTCTGGGCGATCTCGGGAAGGGCGTTTCGCGGCTGATCGTCACCGGCAAGGGGCCCTTCGCCGTCGACAAGCTCGATGTGCTCAAGAACGAGGACGGAACCGGCTACCGCATTGCCATCGACATGTCGGCGGCTTCCGAGCGCGAATTCGATGCCGCACTTGCCAATCAGGCGCTGACTACCGGATCGACGGTTTCGACCGACAAGGGCGAGCGGGTCGGCACTGGACCGGTCTCCAATCCGGGCCATCGCTTCACCATCGTCATCGATCCAGGTCATGGCGGCATCGACGGCGGCGCCGAGGGCCTGAACGGCACCATCGAGAAAAACGTGACGTTGGCCTTCGCCACGGAGTTGCGCGACAAACTAGCCGCCGTCGGCAATTACGATGTGTTCATGACGCGCGACACCGACGAATTCCTGCGTCTGGACGATCGCGTGCGCATTGCCCGCCAGCACGAGGCCGACCTCCTCATTTCCATCCATGCCGACACAATCAGCGTCAAGGGCATCCGCGGCGCCACTGTCTACACCGTCTCCGACAAGGCTTCCGATCCCGAGGCGCAGGCGCTTGCCGACCGTGAGAACCTCTCCGACCAGTTCGCCGGCATGGAGATCAAGAACGACAGCAAGGAAGTCACCGACATCCTGATCGACCTGATCCGTCGCGAAACGCACAATTTCTCGATGAGTTTCGCTCACACGCTGGTCGGCCAGCTGTCGACCAGCGTCGGGCTCATAAACAATCCGCAGCGTTCGGCGGGCTTCAAGGTGCTGAAGGCACCCGATGTGCCGTCCGTGCTGGTTGAACTCGGTTACCTCTCGAACGCCAAGGACGAGGCCCAGCTGCTCAACGCCGACTGGCGCGGCAAGGCGGCCCAGAGCATAACCAACGCCGTAGCGCTTTTCGCTTCAGCCAAAGCCGGAGCAAGGGCCGGAGGCTGACATGTCCGGCGGCTCTGCAACCAGAGGCGGCGTGGCGCCACGACAACACCGGTGCTTTTATTTCCGGCTCGGGGCCGCGAAATCCGGCATTGCCGTATTTTGCCCACATGGTGGCGACAAGGGTTTTCGATTACGGATTGGGACCGGCTCGAATGCTTGCGCGAAAGGCGGCTTCGTTTAGGAAATTCCCGAACCAAGGACTGGAGCGGGTATGATTCGTCTTATTGGCTATTTTTTCGGCATCGGCACGACGCTGGCCCTTCTGGTCGCGGCGGGCGTTGCGATCTACATTGGCCACTTGTCGAAGGATCTGCCCGACTACGAGGTGCTGGCCAAATACGAGCCGCCGGTGACCACCCGCATCCATTCGTCGGATGGTGCGCTGATGGCCGAATATGCCCGCGAACGGCGCCTGTATCTGCCCATCCAGGCCATACCGGATCGCGTCAAGGCGGCCTTCCTGTCCGCGGAAGACAAGAACTTCTACAATCACCCCGGCATCGACGTGACCGGTCTCGGCCGGGCCATCATCGTCAACCTGCAGAATCTCGGCTCCGGCAGGCGCCAGGTCGGCGCCTCGACGATCACCCAGCAGGTGGCGAAGAACTTCCTGTTGTCCTCGGACCAGACCTACGAGCGCAAGATCAAGGAGATGATCCTCGCCTTCCGCATCGAGCAGGCCTATCCCAAAGACCGCATTCTCGAACTCTACCTGAACGAAATCTTCTTCGGCTTCGGCGCCTACGGCGTCGCCGGTGCGGCGCTGACCTATTTCGACAAGTCGGTCAACGAGCTCAGCGTGGCCGAGGCCGCCTATCTGGCATCCCTGCCGAAGGGTCCGAACAATTATCACCCCTTCAAGCATACCGATCGCGCGCTGGAGCGCCGCAACTGGGTCATCGACCAGATGGTCGAGAATGGCTATGTCACGCGTGAGGAAGGTGCCAAGGCCAAGGCCGAGCCGCTGGGCGTGACGCCGCGCCGGAACGGCAACTATCTGTTTGCCGGCGAGTACTTCACCGAAGAGGTGCGCCGCCAGATCATTGCCCGTTACGGCGAGAATGCGCTCTACGAGGGCGGCCTTTCCGTCCGCACCACCCTTGATCCGAAGATCCAGCTCATTGCCCGCAAGTCGATGCAGAACGGGTTGATGAAATATGACACCCTGCGCGGTTATCGCGGGCCGGTGACGTCAATCGACGTGTCCGGCGACTGGGGCGTGCCGCTGGGCAGCGTCAAGGGGCTGGAGGATGTTCCGGAATGGTCGCTCGCCGTCGTGCTCGACAGTTCGGCGACCGGTCTGTCGATCGGCCTTCAGCCAGCGCGCCAGGCGTCGGGCGAGATCGCCAAGGAACGCGTCGAAGGCACCGTCAGCAAGGAGGACATGGGTTTTGCCATGCGCCATGTGGTCGACGGCAAGACCGTCAAGGCCAAGTCGCCGGCAGAGGTGTTGAAACCGGGCGACGTCATCTTCGTGCAGAAGAACGATGGCTCCGATAGCGCCTACAGCCTGCGCCAGGTCCCCGAAGTGGAAGGCGGCCTGATCGCCATGGATCCGCATACCGGCCGGGTGCTGGCCATGGTCGGCGGCTTCTCCTACGCTCAGTCCGAATTCAACCGCGCGACGCAAGCCATGCGCCAGCCGGGCTCCTCGTTCAAGCCGATCGTCTATTCGGCGGCTCTCGACAATGGCTATACGCCGGCCTCGGTGATCATGGACGGACCGATCACCATCCAGAGCGGCAACACGACCTGGACGCCGAAGAACTACGACGGCACCGTCGCGGGCCCGGCGACCCTGCGCTCCGGCATCGAGAAGTCGCGCAATCTCATGACGGTGCGGCTTGCCAATGACATGGGCATGAAGCTGGTCGTCGAATATGCCGAGCGCTTTGGTGTCTACGACCATCTGGCCCCCTATCTGCCGATGGCGCTGGGCTCCGGCGAAACGACCGTGATGCGTATGGTGTCGGCCTATTCGATCATGGCTAATGGCGGCAAGTCGATCAAACCGTCGCTCATCGACCGCATCCAGGACCGCTACGGCAAGACGGTGTTCAAGCAGGACGAACGTGGCTGCCAGGGGTGCAATGCGACCGAATGGCAGAACCAGCCCGAGCCGGAACTGGTCGACAACTCCGAGCAGGTGCTCGATCCGATGACCGCCTACCAGATCACCTCGATGATGGAAGGCGTCGTGCAGCGTGGCACCGGCGCCACCATCGGCGAACTCGGCCGCCACATCGCCGGCAAGACCGGAACGACCAACGACGAGAAGGACGCCTGGTTCATCGGTTACACGCCCAATCTCGTCGTCGGTCTCTACATGGGCTACGACACGCCGCGCGGCCTTGGTCATGGCGCCACCGGCGGTGGTCTTGCAGCACCTATCTTCAAGGACTTCATGCGGGTGGCGCTGGATGGCACGCCCAATGTCGACTTCAAGGTTCCGGACGGCATGAGTCTGGTCGCCATCAATCGCAAGACCGGCATGCGCGCCGCAGCGGGTGATCCCGGCACCATCACGGAAGCCTTCAAGCCGGGTACCGGTCCTGCTGACAGCTATTGGGTGATCGGCATGGGCGCCGACGGCTCAAATGCCACAGGTGGCGCGCTGTCGCCACAGGCCAATCAAGCCATCCAGTCCGGCGGCGGCGGCCTCTACTGACGACTTTCATGGGCGGGTGGGCTGGCCTTGCGCCAGCCCATTTTGCTTTACAGCCGGCGGCGGCCTCCCTATGTATCGCGCCGACCGATTTCAGCAAACACAGGACAGAACAGCCAGCCATGCGCGCGGAAACGCAGAATATTGTCGACGAGATCAGGCAGGCGATCACCCTGCTGAGGAGGCATCTTTGACTGGGATCAGGCCATAAAACGGCTTGAATACCTCAATGTGCGCGCCGAGGACGCCAGTCTCTGGAACGAACCGCTGGAAGCGCAGAAACTGATGCGCGAACGCCAGAGCCTCGAAGAAGGCATCGCCTCGGTGAGAGGGCTGACGCAGGCGCTGGAAGACAATATCGGCCTGATCGAACTCGGCGAGGAAGAGGGCGACGAGGGCGTGATCGCCGAAGCCGAAGCCGCGCTCCGTTCGATGCAGGGCGAAGCGAAGGCCCGCCAGGTTGAGACGCTGCTGTCGGGTGAAGCCGACGCCAACGACACTTATCTCGAAATCCATGCCGGCGCCGGCGGCACCGAAAGCCAGGATTGGGCGTCGATGCTGCTGCGCATGTACACGCGCTGGGCCGAGCGGCGCCGCTTCAAGGTCGAGGTCCTGGAGGTGCATGACGGCGAAGAGGCCGGCATCAAGTCCGCCACGTTGATGATCAAGGGCCACAACGCCTATGGCTGGATGAAGACCGAATCCGGTGTGCATCGGTTAGTGCGTATTTCGCCCTATGACAGCAACGCACGTCGGCATACGTCCTTCGCCAGCGTCTGGGTCTATCCGGTCATCGACGACACGATCGAGATCGACGTTTCCGAATCCGATGTTCGCATTGATACCTATCGCTCGTCCGGCTCCGGCGGCCAGCACGTCAACACCACCGACTCCGCGGTGCGCATCACCCACCTTGCGACAGGCATCGCTGTCGCCTGCCAGGCCGAACGTTCGCAACATAAGAACAAGGCCAAGGCTTGGGAAATGCTGCGCTCGCGCCTCTATGAGGAGGAGCTGAAGAAGCGCGAGGCGGTTGCAAACGCCACCGAAGCCTCGAAGAGCGATATTGGCTGGGGTCACCAGATACGCTCCTATGTGCTGCAGCCCTATCAGTTGGTGAAGGATCTTCGCACCGGCGTCGAGAGCACCAGCCCGTCGAGCGTGCTCGATGGCGACCTCGACGATTTCATGGAGGCCTCATTGTCGCAGCGCATCGAAGGCGGTGCCGGCGAAGCAGTGGCGGACCTGGACTAAGGGTATGCTCATATTCAGGTGAGGCCGGCCTGCAAACGGCGGCTCATGCGCTGCCGGTGCTGATGGACCCGAACCCTGCGCCCCAGGACGAGGAGAGAATGCCGACGGCCTGCCTCAATATCAAGAGCATGTGATCGCCAACCAGCCATAGGCTGGAACCACACGGCACCGATCCCGTTTATTCGACACCTGTTTGCCGGGAAGTTGATTTCAGCGGTCGGTAGCGGATGATTGGTTGGCATGCGCCGCGGTACTCGTGAACGCAGCAATTTCTTGCGCCGACTCACATTTGCGCTCACCATCACGGCATTGAGGGGAGACAAAAAGCATTTATGGCCGGGCGCGGCATATCTGCAAGCTGACGATCTGGCCGCTGGGAAGACACGTTCCGGGAACGGGCAAGCCAACTGCTTGATGCTCGTTTGAAAGGAACGCTTCCATGTCTGCTGCCACTTCCAGATCGGCCCATGCCGCTGAACCGGCCGGCCGACTCTTGTTTTCCCTGTTCGCAATTGCCGCAATCGCAATGCTGACGGCACCTGCCTTTGCGCATGACGCCACACCGACAGCGGCAAAGCCACTAGGCTGGAGTTACCCATTCGCATGCTGCGCCAACTACGATTGTCGTACGGCTCATACTGGCGAAGTGTTGGAAAAACCCGAGGGATATGTCATCGCCGGCACGGGTGAGGTTGTTCCCATGAGCGACAAGCGCGTCAAGGATAGCCCGGATGGTGAGTTCCACTGGTGCGCGCATCAGGCCGGTCTCGACGCCGGCAAGACAATCTGCCTGTTCGTGCCGCCTCGCTCTTATTGACGACACGACATCCGCGGCCGCGTGTAACGGGCAGGCTGTTGCCGGAGCTTGTCTATGCCCGCAGCCCGGGCATTCGTGCTTCGGTGGACGCATGATGACGACGGTTGTCAGGAGCACCTCTTTGTGCTGCCTTTGCCGCATAGGTGGCGGGCAATGGAGAGGAATTCGTTGATGACCATTAAGGCAAGCTGTCATTGCAAGGCGACGACGTTCGAGGTTTCGCAGGCACCGCAGACTGTGACGCAATGCACCTGTTCGTTCTGCTCGAAACGCGGCTCGCTCTGGGCCTACTACATTCCATCGCAATTTAAGCTCACCAGCCCGATGGAGAACGTTTCTTTCTACCGGTGGGGGTCGAAAACGGTAAAGCATGGGTTTTGCGCCACCTGCGGCTGCGGCACCTTCACGGAAACGCCGGACTGGTCGACGGGCGAGCCAAATTTCGAGAATCCCAAGATCAGCGTCAATTCGCGGCTGTTCGATGATTTCGATCTGGACAAGGTCGAAGTGGTGGTCATCGATGGCAAGAATCTCTGGTAGCCTAATTCAGGCCACCCCGGCGTGGCGATGCGGCGCCTTCGCCGGGGTATTGATCCCCGGAAAAGCCGTGGGCGGCGTTTTTGCCGTTCCGCTTTTCGCCGCAATTCATGGTACAAGTCGCCGGAAGGGCTGATTTGGCGCCACCGCAAGGCGTGACTTGGAGAGGGACCATCTATGAAAAAGACTGTGCTCGTCGTCGTGGCGACGGCTGTGCTCGTGAGTGCCTGCACCACCACTGATCCGTATACAGGCGACCAGAAGATTTCCAACACCGCAGCCGGCGCTGGACTTGGCGCCCTGGCGGGTGCCAGCCTTGGCCTGCTTGCTGGCGGCAATGACCGCCGCAACGCGCTGATCGGCGCGGGCATCGGTGCGCTCGCCGGTGGCGCCATCGGCGCCACAATGGACCAGAACGAAGCCGAACTGCGCCGGCAGCTCGAGGGCACCGGCGTCAGCGTTACCCGTAGCGGCGACCAGATCATCCTCAACATGCCCTCCGATATCACCTTCAATACGGATCAGGACGCAGTGAAGCCCGGCTTCTACCAAGTGCTGAATTCAGTCGCGCTGGTGCTGAAGAAGTTCAAGCAGACCACGGTCGATGTGTTCGGCCACACCGATTCGACTGGTGGGGATCAGCACAATTTCGACCTGTCACAGCGCCGCGCCCTGGCGGTCGCCAACTATTTGTCCGGCCAAGGCGTCGATCAGCGCCGCTTCGCCGTCACCGGTTTCGGCAAGACGCGTCCGGTCGCATCGAACGCTACGGCCGAAGGGCGCGCCCAGAACCGCCGCGTCGAAATCCAGCTGTCGCCGCTTACCTGATCTGTTCGGCGAGGAATGCGAAGCGGCCCCGCGTTGGGGCCGTTTTTGTTTGGGCTGTTAAGGGCGCTCTTCGGATTCGCGCCAGAACATTAGTTTATGCTAAATAAAAACTTCCCCGCAACCACGGAAAGGAATAGCGTAATTGCCGTTCCGTAGGGGATGAGGCGGTGCAACTGGCCGCGCACTCAGAAATTTTTCCGCCTCGGGTCTTGCACGGCCAGATGAGAAAATCTGGGAGGAATGCATGCCAAGAACAGCCAGTCTTGGGCGCTGCGGCGTCCTTGCTTTAACAGGCCTGATGAGCGCATGGTTGGGCGTCGCTACGGCGCGGGCCGAGGACGCCAACAAGGCCGACATCGATGCCTTGAAAAAGTCGCTCGCCAAATATGAAGACTACACCGCAGCCGTCCGCGATCTTTATCTGTCGACAGTCGGCTGCGTCTACTACAGCGGCGAAAAGATAGCGGGTGCGATGGATTACCCGAAAGGCGCCATGGGTATCCATTTCGTCAACGTCCCGAGTGTCGGCCAAAAACTCGACCCGATGCACCCCAATGTGCTCATTTACGAACCGACCAAGAAGGGTTTGCGCCTGGTGGGTGCGGAATGGCTGGTGCCTCTGACGCCAGACATCAAGGAACCTCCGAAGCTTTTCGGCCAAACCTTCATGGGACCGATGGAGGGGCACTATCCGCTCATCCCGCGGGAGTTCGTGCACTATGATCTTCACGCCTGGCTGACGGACAACCCGAACGGGATGTTCAGTCCGACGAACCCGAACGTGAAATGCAGTAAGGCCGAATTTCCGATGCTGGAGAAGCCGACCAAGATGATGCCTGGACCGATGTGACGGGCGAGCCAGGCTGGCTAATGCATGTCGCCCAACCTCGGTTATGGGACAACGACATGCATGACACAAAGACCTAAAGCGGGTTGCCTGAATCCGTTCGGACGCGACACGCTTTAGGGCGTGAATTCATAAACGGGCATGGTTGGATCAACATGTCTGCTTCCGAGGCGAAAGCGGCCATTCTCGGCTAGCCGTGTCACCACCAGCAAGCTCTTGTTCTAGATCAACCCGTCATGGAACTCTCTTCAGGGAGGATACAATGATCAAGCGAGGACGCATGTGGGTGACAAGAGCTTCATGCGTCCTTTGCCTTTTTACACTGCCCGCCCACGCGAGCAACTTAGGTGATCTTGTCAGGAATGGCGACGTCGCGGCGGTGGCTTCCGCCTTGGACAAAGGCGCCGCTGTCAACGAAATTGACGGCGTTACGGCGCTCTACATCGCCTGCGAAGGCGGAAATGTCGAGTTAGCCAAACTTCTGATCAATCGTGGCGCGGACGTCAACCTGCCCGTCAGCTGGCAAAGAACGCCACTCTATGCCGCCAACAAGGCTGGGCACGCCGAGATTGTGAAGCTGTTGCTCGACAATGGGGCCGATCCAAATCAGGTGGCGAAAGCGCAGACGCCGCTGCACGTGGCTGCCGAAAATGGCTGCCTTCAATGCGTCATTCATCTTGTGGACGCCGGGGCAGAGGTCAACGCACTGACATCGAATGGAAATCCGCCCATACATTTGGCTAAGCTCAGGGGTCACGATGACATCGTGGCCTACTTGCGCAGTCATGGCGCCGGACGACCGGCCGTTGCGCCGATTTCGGCTCGACTTGCATCGGCAAGCGCTGAATCAGGCAAGGAAATTTTCGACGGAACGTGCGGGGCTTGTCATCTTGCATCGCCGAACCTTAAGATTCCCAAACGGGTTAATCTGTGGGGCGTCGTAGGGCGGCCGAAGGCCTCACAAAGCGATGTCCCGTATTCGTCAGCTATAAAGGAAGCCGGCGGCACTTGGACCTTTGAGGACCTCAATTCTTTTATCTCAAATCCGGCATTCGCTTTGCCCGGAACAGATATGATTTTCCCGGGTCTGCAGGACGAGAAGCAGCGAGCTGACCTCATCGCTTACCTGCGGACCTTGAGTGACACACCGCTGCCGCTTCCCGACAATTGATTGCTGCTGTCTGGCGAGCACTGCAATCCGCAACCAGCGATCGGAGCCGTCAGGCATCCTGCGCGTGAGCGCACCAGTTCTGTTCGGTCCGGATTTCCTCGTACGGGTCATCGCGGATTACATGCGGACCTATCCTCGGGTCGAGGTTGACCTCCAGCTTTCCGATGGATTTGTCGATCTCGGTGCCGATCTGGCGATACGAATCGGCAAATTGCCGATTCCAGCGCAAACGGCTGCTTTTGCGCGTCCAAGAGGACGCGCAGCGCTGTCGTATCAGACCTTGGCGACGATCTTCATGAAGGCTGGCATGTCATCGCCGAAGCCGACGGTGGAGTCGTTGTCTTCCTGGTGGCGTTGGCGGGCAGGGCGGTTGCTGTCGCGCTGCGGCCTGGTGTCGCCGCGTTCCGGTGCGCGCTGCTCGTTGCGATCGGATGATTTGCGCTCGGTGTTTTCCGACCGGATCGCGTCCTTGCGCGAGCGGCGTTCGCCGATGTCGGCGACCGCGCCCTCGGCCACATCGGGCTGATCCTCGCGGACCGTTTCCGGTGCCGGTTCTTCACTGTGCCTGGCGTGGCGTTCGCGTGGTTTGCGGTCGCCCCTGTCCTTGCGTTCGTCGTCCTTGCGGCCGGCACGGCGCGGCGCGCCTTTGCCGCGGCGCGGAGCATCGTCCTCGCCTTCGCTGGCGACCACTGTCGACAGGTCGCCATCATGCCACTCGATCTTGTTGCCGATCAGCCGCTCGATGGCGTCGATGTACTTGGTGTCCGACTTGGTCGCGATGGTGAAGGATTTTCCAGAGCGCCCGGCGCGTCCGGTGCGGCCGATGCGGTGAACGTAGTCCTCGGCATGGATCGGCACATCGTAATTGAAGACGTGGCTGACATCGGGGATGTCGAGACCGCGCGCGGCGACGTCGGAGGCGACCAGGTAGCGCAGCTTGCCATCGCGGAAATTGGCCAGCATCTGCATGCGCGCGCGCTGGTCCATGTCGCCATGCAGCGCGCCGGCGTCGAAATCATACTTCAGCAGCGAGCGGAACAGTTCCGACACTTCCACCTTGCGGTTGCAGAAGATGATGGCGTTCTTCAGCTCCGCATCCTCTGCCTTGATCAAATTGCGCAAGGTCTCGCGCTTGTCCCATGGCTTGGAGCCGGACTTGACCAGGCGCTGGATGATGTTGGTCGCTGCGGACGCGGCCTTCGAGACCTCGACGCGCACCGGCGCATGCAGGAATTTTTCGGTGAGCTTGGTGATCTCCGGCGGCATCGTCGCCGAGAAGAACAGCGTCTGCCTAGTGAACGGGATCATCTCGCAAATGCGCTCGATGTCGGGGATGAAGCCCATGTCGAGCATGCGGTCCGCTTCGTCGATAACAAGGATCTCGACGCCATTGAGCAACAGCTTGCCACGCTCACGGTGATCGAGCAGGCGGCCGGGCGTCGCGATCAGCACGTCGGCGCCGCGCTCCAGCTTCTTGTCCTGTTCGTCGAACGACACGCCGCCAATCAAGAGCGCGATGTTGAGCTTGTGGTTCTTGCCGTATTTGACGAAGTTTTCCTCGACCTGCGCGGCAAGCTCACGTGTCGGCTCGAGAATGAGCGTGCGCGGCATGCGGGCACGGGCGCGGCCCTTTTCCAGTCTTGTGAGCATCGGCAGCACGAAGGATGCCGTCTTGCCGGTGCCGGTCTGGGCAATGCCCAGCACGTCCTTGCCGAGAAGCGCGTGCGGAATGGCACCAGACTGTATCGGCGTCGGCTGCGTGTAGCCGGCGTCGGTGACTGCGGAAAGAACCTTCGGCGACAGGCCTAGGTCTGAAAAGGTCAACGCTTCTGGAGCGGTCGTGGTGTCTGAGGACAATTGTTGCTGTCTTTGGCTGGTTCGGGGAAGCGCAACGGCGTCTAACGGCGTCTATCGCGGCAAGCGCCACGCGCCTGCAAGATTGGTATTGCAATTAGGAGCAAGCCCTCGATTTGTCAACAGAAACGGCCGTGATTGGCGCGATTGTGAAGTTGTAACCTTAATCGGGATGCTTAATCGAGGTGTCGGTTGCGGCGCCGGCTCAATAGCGGAACTGTTCGGCGAGAATGCGTTCGTTCCAGGAATGGTTGGGATCAAACAGCAACGTCGCCGTCGCAGTGGGCGATTCCCTGACCGTGACCGAGGTCACCGCCTTGACTTCCGTATGGTCGGCGGCGGCGTTCACAGGCCGCTTTTCCGGCTCGAGAATGTCGAAGCGCACGGTCGCCTTGTTGGAGAGCAGCGCGCCGCGCCAGCGGCGCGGGCGAAACGGGCTGACCGGGGTCAGCGCCAGCAGTGGCGCGTCGAGCGGCAGGATGGGCCCGTGCGCGGAAAGATTGTAGGCGGTGGACCCGGCCGGCGTCGCGATCATCACACCGTCGCAGCTCAGTTCCTCGAGCCGTATTTGCTCGTCGACGGTGATGCGGATCTTGGCCGTCTGATAGGATTGCCGCCACAGCGCGACTTCGTTGATCGCCAGCGCCGAAAGCGTTTCGCCTGCCGAGGTCTCGGCCAGCATCTCCAGCGGGCGGATCGTTTCGGCGACCGCGGCCGCGATCCGCTCGGTGAGCCCGCCGGACCGGTACTCGTTCATCAGGAAACCGATGGTGCCACGGTTCATGCCGTAGACCTTCTTGCCGGTCCCCATCGTCTCGCGCAGCGTCTGCAGCAGGAAGCCGTCACCGCCGAGCGCGACGACGATCTCGGCATCCTCGACGGAGGACTGTCCATAGCGCGCCGACAGGCTTTCCAGCGCCGTCTTGGCGTCGGCGGTATCGGACGAGACGAAGGCGATGCGGCTGGCGGTTCTGCTCATGGTTCCCTGACGATGACCGGTTGGCAGCAGGCTGTTGCTGGGCCGCGCCAGCGCCGGGGTAGCATGGGCGGGCTAGGTCTGCAAAGAGAGCCATCCCGGATGGCAAGGCCACCCCGGGCGGCAAGGCGGCGGCAAAAGGCGGGATGCGGGCCTGCCGTTCGCGCGTCATGTCAGAGGCTGCGCGAATGTGATGGTTAAGACCGGGCTTAAGCTCTCGTAAAGCCGGACCCGTCATGTTAGCCGGGCATCGGATGGGTGGCGTGGGGCTAGCCAGTCGAGGCTGTCATATTGCCGGTAACACGCCTGATCATCGTCTTTCTGATGCTGGGAAGCTTCGCGCTCCTCTTTGCCGAACTGGTGCGCCAGTCCGAAGAGACGAGCTTCCGGCCTCAACCCACGGCGTCGCGCTGTGGTGATGCCGCCGGGGCGCCTTGTCCGCAAAGGGCGCTGTAACTCGGACCTGACCTGGCCGGGCATGTGCTTCCTGGCTGGAAGCGAAGACCGGGTGCCGGATATTGAGCGGACATTCCAGCTGTTGCGCCAACGGATCCTCAGCTATGAACGCTGCCGCAGATGGCAGCCGGCTTGCCGCTTCTGCGCCAAGTACTCGTCGATAAGCTGGCGATAGCGCACTTTTCCGAAGCTCGGGAAATGGCCGCCATGCACGACCGAGACGTCGAGGTCGCGCAGGCGCAGCAAGGTGGCGATATAGTCATCGACCACAGAGTGGTAGACATCGTCGATCAGCGGGCCGTCATAGATGATGTCGCCGGATAACAGGATGCCCGTCCTGTTTTCGTAGAGCGCGATGCCGCCGGGCGAGTGGCCGGGCGTATGGATCACCTCGAAGGCGCGGTCGCCGAGATCGACGACGTCGCCCTGCGCGAGCAGACGACCGGCGGGTGCGGGCAGAATGCGGTAGCGCGCCGTGTCCCAGCCTTGCGGCATGCCATCGAACATCTCGTCGGTCGCATAGGTGCCGGCGGCGGTCCATTCGTTGCGCGGATCGGCGAGGATTTGAGCCTCGGCTGCATGCACACAGCGATCGGGAAATTCATGGTGGCAGCCGATATGGTCAAAATGCGTGTGGCTGGCGACGCAGGTCAGTTGTCGCTCGCTCACCAGCGGCACATGACGCCTGAGGCTGAAATGGCCGAGGCCAGTGTCGAACAGGAGATCGCGGTCGCGGCCCCGCACATGCCACATGTTGCAGCGGAAGAATGGCTTGATCCACGGCTCGTGGATCAGCGTGACACCGTCGGCCATGCGGATGGTCTCGTACCAGTCTGGCGCGTCGATGAGCCGAAGCGTGCCCATGTTCAATCCGTCAAAAGGATGATCGCGCCGATATCGCACGAAATCGCGACCGTGTCGCCGGGCTGGACGGTGGAGGTAGGCGGCAGCCTGGCGATGAAGTGTAGCGACGGATCTTCGACGGAAACGGCGAGCACGCGCTTGAAGCTGCCCTGGAAGACGATGTCGCTCACCTCGGCCGTACCCAGCCTGACACCGCCGCTGCCCACGCCGAAGACGAGATGCTCCGGCCGTATGGCAAGCCCGACGGCCGAGCCGACCGGCAACGTGCAGGGCAGTGAAATCCGCCCGACCGGCGTCGCGACCGTGCTGGTCCTGTCCTTGGCCTCCGCAACCGTGCCGGCGAGGATCGTGCTTTCGCCCATGAAGGTCGCGGAGAAGCGCGTCGCCGGCCGCGCATAGACGCGCTCGGGCGGCCCCTCGTCCTCGATGCGCCCGTCATTCATCACCACGCAATGGTCGGCCAGCGCCATCGCTTCTTCCTGGTCGTGGGTGACATGGATGAAGGCTGTGCCGACGCGCTTCTGGATCGCCTTCAACTCGTCCTGCATCTGCCGGCGCAATTTGAGGTCGAGCGCGCCGAGCGGCTCGTCGAGCAAAAGCACCGCCGGTTCGATCACCAGCGCACGCGCCAGCGCCACGCGCTGCCGCTGGCCGCCGGAGAGCTGATGCGGCTTCTTGTCGAAAGCGGAGGCCAGCCCAACCAGCGCCAGCGCCTCGCGTGCCCTTGCCGCCCGTGTGGCGCCGTCGACGCCCTGCATGCGCAGGCCGAAGCCGACATTGCCGCCGACGCTCATATGCGGGAACAGCGCGTAATCCTGGAATACCGTCGTCGTCGGGCGCTTGGCCGGCGGCACCGAGGTGCAGTCCTCGCCGCGGATGAACACTTTGCCTTCGCTCGGTTTGACGAAGCCGCCGAGAATGGACAGCAGCGTCGTCTTGCCGGAGCCTGAGGGTCCGAGCAGGATCGTGTAGCTGCCCGGCTCGATCTTGAGCGAGACATTCTTCAGCACGATTTGCTGGCCAAAGCGATGCGATACGGAATTTACATCGACCAGGGGGGCGGTCATGCTCTTCTCCTGCGCAGCAATGTCAGTTCGAACAGCACGACCAGCACGATCGAGACGGCGAAGACCAGCGAGCCGACGGCATTGGTTTTCGGATTGAGACCGGAGCGCAGCAGGTTCCAGATTTCCACCGGCAACGTCGTGTCGAAACGGGTCAAAAGGAAGGAGATGACGAACTCGTCCCACGAGAAGGTCATCGACAGGAAGAAGCCGGCGAAGATGGCCGGCGCCATGACCGGCACGGTGATCAACAGCAGCACTTTCCATTCCGGCGCGCCGAGATCGCGCGCGGCGCGTTCGATGTTGATCTGGTGGTCGCCCATCTGGCTGTAGATGATGGCAAAGCACAGCGGCAGGTTGATCACGACATGGCCGATCCCTGCCGCAAGCAGCGATTTCGGCACGCCAGCCCAGTTGAACAGCACCAGAAGCCCCATGCCGATGATGAGATAGCTGACCGTCAGTGGCAGCGTGATCAGCCCGCGCAGCAGGCCGGAGCCGGGCAGGACGAAACGGGCAAAGCCCCAGGCCGAGAGGAAGCCGAGCGTGACGGCGGCGAGCGACGAGATGGACGCCACCAGCAGCGAATTCACCAGCGCCGAGGTCAGCCGCGGGTCCGTGAGAACCGCCTCGTACCAGCGCATCGACGGGCCGGTGAAGGGCGGGATCGGAAACGACGTCGCCTGCAGCGAAAACAGCACCAGCACGATCACCGGCAGGAAGATGAAGCCGTAGATCAGGACGGCGTAGAGCCACGAGGCGATGCGGACGATCCTGCCCATCTCAGGCCCGCTCGATCTTAAGCCAGCGCGCGCAGCCGAGATAGGCAAAGGTGACCACCGCCATCAGGATGATCGACAGCGCCGAGGCCAGCGGAAAGTCGCCGCGCCGGCCGATCTGCATCATCACCAGCTGCGGCATCAGGAGTTCGTTGTTGCCGCCCAGGATCTGCGGCGTGATGTAGTCGCCGATACACAGCACGAAAGTGAGGAAGGCGCCGACCATGATGCCGGGCAAAGTCAGCGGCAGGACGACATGCAGGAAGGTGCGCACCGGCCCGGCGCCGAGATCGGCGGCGGCCTTGCGGTAGCTCGGGCTGAGCTGCTTGAGGTTGGCGAAGATCGTCAGCGTCAAAAGCATGATGAAGAAATGCACGAAGCCGGTGACGGTGGCGAACCGTGTATTGGCGAGTTGCAGCGGCTCGCTGAACAGGCCGGTGCCGGTCAGCGCCCGGTTGACCACGCCGTTCTGCGCCAGCACCAGAAGCCAGGAATAGGAGCGCACGACATAGGAGGTCCAGAACGGCAGCACGGCCAGCATCAGCGCCAGCCGTTGCCAGCGTTCCGGCACCTGTTCCGCCAGGATCCAGGCAAACGGGTAGGCGAGCAGCACGGAGACGACGGTGACGATCGCCGTCACCTCAAGCGAGTTCACCATCGCTTGCCAGTAGGAGGGGTTGGTGAAGAACTGGCTGTAGTTGGACGCCGTGAAGCCGCCGCCCTCATGCGCCGTCAGGCTGGACAGCCCCATGGCGATGAAGGGCAGCACGAAGAACAAAAGCGTCCAGCTGAGCGCTGGCGTCACCAGCGCCCAGGGCAAGGCACGCCCGTTGCTTCCAATTGACTTCATCAGCCGCAATCGCTCATTTTGCCTGCAGTATTTCGGTCCACATATCCTGCATCTTCTTGTCGAGATCGGCGTTCGGCGCCGGATAGGACTGGGCGCGGGCGAGGAAGCCCGGCTGCTCGTCGAAACGCAGGATCTTTTTCTGCTCGTCGGTCAGCGTCGCCTTGGTGTTCGCCGGCATGCCCCAGTAGCAGGACGAGGTGGCAAGCCGCGCCTGGCCTTCCGGGCTCATGATGTACTGGATGAATTTCAGCGCCATGTCCTTATTTTTGGAATCCTTGAACATGGCCAGCGACTGCGACCACAGAACTGCACCTTCTCTGGGAATAGAGAAGTCCAGCGCCGGGTTTTCCTTGGCCAGCCCCGCCGTCACCCATTCGCCGCCACCAACAAGTATGTCGACCTCGCCGGTCGCCAGCGCCGTCTGGCTGGCGGTCACTTCGCCGACAAGCTTGGCATTGGCCTTCATCTTGAGAAGTTCGTCCTTGAGGGCGGGCAGGTCGGCTTCGGTCAGATCCGCCGTCTTCTTGCCGATGGCCAGCGCCGCCATGCCGATGACCGGCAGATAGTAGTCGTAGATGGCGACCTTGCCCTTGTACTTGTCGCCGGTCAGCGCCGCCATCGACTGCATATCGGCCGGATCCACCTTGGTCTTGTTGTAGCCGATCGTGTTGTAGCCGAACTTTTCGGTGATGCCGTAGCGCTTGCCGCCGACCACGGTGGAGCCGTCCATCTTCACCTGCGGGAACAGGTCGGACATCGGCAGTCTGTCTTCCGGCAGCGGCTCGAACAGGCCTTTCTCGACACCGCGCGGCACGTCGATGCTGTCGATCACCATCACGTCCCAGTCGCCGGGCTGCGACTGTTCGACGATGGCGAGCCCAGCGCCGGTGCCCTCGAATTCCTTGACGTTGACCTTGACATTGTTGGCCTCCTCGAAGGGTTGCAGCAACGCCGGATCGGCATGATCGCACCAGATCAGCGCATTGAGGTCGGCGGCCTGGGCAGCGCTGCCTGCTCCAAGCAGCAGCGCCGTGGCGGCGCACGCGGCATGCAGATGGCTCTTCAGAACGGAAAGCGGATTCCTAGATGTAGGTTTAGCGGACATCGAGTGTTCTCCCTTGCCTTTGTGGCTTCTTGCAAAAAATTGAACCAATTCTAAAATTGAGTCAATTCTGTTTTTATGGCAAGAGGCTAAGATGAGCGGATTGCGGGCAAGGCAAAAGGCGGATCGGCACCGCCGCATCATCGAGGCGGCCGCGGAGCTTTTCCGCGACGCGGGTTATGAGGGTGCCAAGATCGAGGCTATCGCTGCCCAGGCCGAAGTCTCGATCGGCACCATCTACAATTACTATCAGAATAAGGGCGACATCCTCGGCGCCATCGTCTCGCTGGAGGTCAACGAGGTGCTCAATGCCGGGCAGGGCGTCGTCGCCAGGCCGCCGGCCAATGTCGGCGATGCGCTGGACACGCTGGTCGGCATCTATATCGAGCACTCGCTGCACTATCTCAGCAAGGAGATGTGGCGGCAGGCGATGGCGATCTCGACGCAACTGCCCGACAGCCCGTTCGGCCAGGCCTACACCGCGCTTGACCGCGCGCTGACCGAACAGATCCGCGCGCTGATCGCCCGGCTGCAGGCGCTCGGCCTTGTGCGGCAGGACATCGACGGGGCGGCGCTCGGCGAATTGATCTTCAACAACATGAACATGATGTTCATCGAGTTCGTTAAACGCGACAAGGCGAAGATACCGGAGCTACGCGCGGCGATACGCAGGCAGAACCGGATACTGGTGGCGGCGATTGGGGTGTAATTGCCAGGAACAGGCGGCGGCATCGATCGTTGGAAGGCGACGGTGCCCAGCCCTCTTGAGTCGAACCTGAAGTGCAACCCATAGCGGCATCTCTAGGGGAGGGATCTTTGCAGTCCGATCCGCCAATAAGCCTTCACAGAATCCGGCGTAGCTCGTCGGACCTCACGCCCGCGCTTCGTAGTGCCGTGTGCGATCGCATCGGCGATCAAATGACGTACACGTCGTGGAAGGTCAGGACCGCCCCGGCCTGTAGGTGGGCGATTTCCACCTGAGCGGCCGATTTCGAGCCATCGGGGTCATAGTACAGAATGCCTGTGGTCTGGTTGTAGAGCAGGTAATCGTTATGGCTGGTGGCGTGCTGGCGCAACTCGAAATAGGACGAGTTCACCTG
The DNA here is from genome assembly GCF_040319965.1 of Mesorhizobium sp. M0830. Lineage (NCBI taxonomy): Bacteria > Pseudomonadati > Pseudomonadota > Alphaproteobacteria > Hyphomicrobiales > Phyllobacteriaceae > Mesorhizobium > Mesorhizobium sp. M0830. The sequence goes on from NZ_JAMYOR010000017.1 coordinate 80,625, forward strand.
CGTCGGGCTGGACAACGATCCGGGGCCGAGGCTGGTGAAGACGGCGTTGTCGAGATAGAGCGCGTCGTCCGCTGCGTGGAAGTCGGGGAGCGTAGCGACATTGTCCGGGCCAAAGGCCGTGTCAAACACGAAGGTGTCCTTGCCGGCGCCACCGTTGAGCACGTCGTTGCCACCCCGGCCCCACAGTATGTCGTTGCCAGCCAAAGCATCATAGGTATCGGCCGCGGCAGTGCCGAAAAAAGTGTCGTCCCCGGTAGTTCCCGTGGTCGGGTCGGTAGGCGGGGTCGGCGGTGACGGTGGCTGGTCAGTCCCGTCATGGGCTGCATGCCAGACCGCCTTGGCGTTGGCCCAGTAGTCGCGCGCCGCCTGGCCTTGAAGGACCGTCCAACCGTCGGGCGGCATTGGATAACTGGACGGCAGCGGCGTGTCAGAGAGGTTGAGATAGTAGTTGCCGTGCGACTCGACCGTCTTGTCCCAGGCCCGCTGCAGCCGCTCCATGCCGTTGTGGTTCACGTCGGTGATCGCCACCACACAATCGATAAAGTGCAGGCTGGGCACGATATCGTTAGAGCCTGTCCCCTTGTCGAGTTTAAACGGCGAACCGTGGGTCATCTCGCCTTTGCGAAGGTACTCTCCCATGCCCAGAAGCATGCCATCCATGATGACCGTGTTGTCAGACCCATCAACGTCACCGTCGCCAAGGCTCACTCCGGAAAACACGTGGTCGAACAGGGAATCCTTGATCGTGCCGCCGATGACGTCATCGTCCTCGACCGCGTCGTCGCGGGAGTAGCCGACATAGCTATCTTCGATGACGAAGGTGCCCGTGCCGCCGACACGGATGCCATCCCAGGGCTGGGTAACCGTCCAATCGTCGATGACAAAGTTGTGGGCTGAATTTATACGGACTGCGGCGGAGTTGACGTAAATGTCCTCCCAGTCGCCGGTTTGGGAGACCGTGCCGTTGATCGTGCCGCCAAATGCCAGGAGGTTGGCGCCGGGGTTGACGACCGCGAAGGGATAGAGGTTGGTGGGGCTTCCCTGATTGGCGACGATCCACGAGGCGTCGGTGGCATCGATGGTGGTATCGGCGGGCAGGCCGGATGCCTTATACTGGGTGTAGCCATAGTCGCCGCTTAAGACAATGGTGCTTGCCTGGGCCATGGTTGGCCACCTTTCACCCCGCCCCGCCCATTCCGCCAAGTGCCTGAAGCCGGAAAGGCCTGCGCCTACCAGAGCCCCGTTAGCGGTATCGTGCAAATCACAAAATGTGTCAAAAAATCGGAAGGTGATCGACATCCTATCAAGCACCTCGCTGCACTATCTGGCCCAGGAGATGTGGCGGCAGGCGATGGCGATCTCGACACAACTGCCCGACAGCCCGTTCGGCCCCAGGCCTGTACCGGGCCCCGATCGCTCGCTCACCGCGCGGATTTGCCCCTGGTCGCCCGGCCGTAGGCGCTTGGCCTTATACGGCAGTGATATCGACGAGGGCAGCGCTCGGCGAACTGATTTCAGCAACATGACACCATGTTCATCGCGAAGCGCGACGAGGCGAGGACCCCGGAGGTACGCGCCGCGATACGCAGGCAGAACCGGCTACTGGTAGCGGCGATCGGGGTGTGAGGAGTCAGGAGCAGACAGGAGAAATCGTCGCTCGGCATAAGACTTGGTTTCAGACGAGGCTCGCCTCTTGAGTTGAATTTGAAATCTGGTACAACTTATAGGGGCATAAATAGGGGAGGGGTAAATGGGGGCGTTTTCCATCTGGCATTGGGCGATCGTGCTGCTGTTGATCGGCGTGCCTGTCTTCTTTGCTGTTCGATCAGCCACGAAGCCGTCACAGAATCCTGAGGCTCTTGTCGGCATCGGCGGCTGGCTGATGCTGCTGGCGATCGGTCAGGCATTGTCACCGCTGCGCACACTCGCCAACTTGGCCATTTCGGCCGAAGGCTACCAGCAACTCATGGCTCTCCCGAACGGGGTCATGGCGGCCTATGGCGAGCTTGCCCTCAATCTGGCATTTCTGGTGCTTCAGCTGGTCGTGCTTGTTTCGATGCTGCGGCGAAGCCACCGCTTCCCGCGGTTGTTTCTGTTCCAGTGGTTTGCAATTCCGGTCGTATTCATCCTGGACACCATCTGGATCGCGTCACTTCTGGGCGTTCCGGCGAACAAGGTGCTCGCAGGTGATGCGTTGCTGGCAGCCATAGCGTCGTTTGTAGGGACCGGCATCTGGACCGCTTATGTCTATAAGTCAGTGAGGGTGAGGAATACGTTCACCAGGGCGAACGCATCTGCCCAAATTGCGAGCGCCTCATAAAAGATATCGGGGCGGTCGGACATCAAGGTCGCTCAGGCGAGTGAGTGTCGCCATGTAGTCGGGGATGTCCGAGTGATAGACGTCGATCGATCAGCGTGCCGTCATAGAGGATGCCGTCGGATAACAGGATGTCAGTCCTGTTTTGGCAGAGCGCGATGCCACCGGGCGAGTGGCCGTTCGGCCAGGCCTATACCGGGCAAGACCGCGCGCTCACCAAGCAGATCCGCGCGCTCATCGCCCGGCTGCAGGCGCTCGGCCTGGTGCGGCATCGATGGGGAAGCGCTCGGCGAACTGGTCTTCAACAACATGAACATGATGTTCATTGAGTTCGTGAAGCGCGACGCGGCGAAGATACCGGAACTGCGCGCGGCGATACGGAGGCAGAACCGGATATTGGTGGCGGCGATTGGGTTTGAAATGGCGGACCTACTAAGCTAGCTGCATTGTTTATGTTGGACCGGCGCTCGCGATCCAGCCGACATAGAACAAGGCGGCGTAAAACAGCGCGACATCCATAAAGTCGACCTCGCGTGCCCGGTGAAGAAGGGCACGAAAGCTCATCAAGCTGCAAAGTTATCGGTGCCTCTTGTGACTGCCAGTAACCAAGTTACCCGCCAGTGAACTGGGTACCACCGGGGTCCAACCACCTTGTCTGCTGTCAATGTTCATTCACCCGTGACAAGTAATGTTGCAAAACCGGACTAGCTCCCTCGGACGAGAAGGCGCCGCTCAGGCCCTGAGCAGCCCCTTCTGCCGCGATGGCAGCCCGTCCCGCCATTGCCTCTTCATATCCGGTGACGGCCCGCCAGCCGTGGCCCGAGGTCAATGCCTCGGCGAGATCAACTGCATCGGCGAGCGCGAGATTCACCCCTTCACCCGAGAAGGGAGACATCAGGTGCGCCGCATCGCCCAGGAGAGTCAGCCCCGAACGACTGGTCCAGCGATGCCCGACAGGCAGCGCATAGAGTGGACGGACCGCGATGAAATCCCCGGTCTCGATGATTTCCTACGCGGGAGCCCATTCGGCGAAGGGCTCACGCAACTCTGCGCGCACCCTTTCGGGCGACACCGCCTGCCAGTTCCGCGCGGTCGCCTCGTCCAGGCGCAGGCCGGCATATCCGCGAATATGGCCGAGCCCGTTTCGCTGGGTGATCAGGACGCGATTGTTACCGACCGCAAACATCTTGCCACTGCCTGTCAGTGCGTCGATGGCGGGATGCCGTTCTACGCCGAAGCCCAGTTCGACCAATGTCACGCCTTCATAGGCTGGCACGGCATGGCTGAGCAGCGGTCGAACGCGCGACCATGCGCCATCTGCGCCGACCACCACATCGAAGCGCTCGCACCACCTATCGCCGATCAGCGCATGGCCATCGTCGGCAGGCGTGATTTCGAGGACGCGATGTCCCCAGCGCACCGTGCCGGGCGTGAGCGCATCCAGAAGGATCTGACGCAGGATCGTCCGATCGATTTCGGGCCGATCGTCAGCGGGCCCGTTGCGGTCGAACAGCAGGGTGCCGTCAACGTCGCAAAGCCGGTCCCCCTGATCCTCGGGGCGGGCCGCAGTGGTGAACTCGGATTCTAGGCCCGCCAGCCGCATCGCGCGTTGGCCAGTTTCGTCATGCAGGTCGAGCGATCCGCCTTGCGGCCGCTCCCCGGCATGCGCATCCCGCTCGAACACGACGGGGGAGAGACCGCCCAATTGCAGCAGTCTCGCCAGCAACAGCCCGCCGGGGCCGCCGCCGATGATCGCGATCCGATCCATTGCCATATCATCAACCTCCATGTACATAGGAGCCTATGTAAATGAACATAGGAGCCTATGCAATGCCCAATACCGATGATGATTGGGAGCCGCTTCGCCATCCTGGCCATTACTTCAGCCGTATCGCACGCGAACTGAGCCGTATCGGCGACGCGCGGCTGCGCGACCTCGGCTTCGCCACGGCGCAGTTGCCCGTACTGGTGGCACTCAAGGATGGAGAACGACTGTCACAGACGGAACTCGCGCGTTGGGCGAAGGTGGAGCAGCCGACCATGGCTCAGATGCTCGCCCGGATGGAGCGCGATGGCATCGTCAAGCGTGAGCCCGATCCGCGCGACGGGCGCTCGAGCCTGATATCGCTGACGGACGAAGCGCTTGCGCGATTGCCGGCTGGCCGCGCGATACTGCGGCAGGGCAATGCCGATATCATGAAAGGTCTGTCGCCGGAGGAGGTCGACACACTCGTGTCGCTGCTCCAGCGCGTCCTCGCGAATATCGAAGCGCTTGAGCAGTGAGCAAAGCATACCGATCGAATTGCGGTTAGCGGTAAACCGACCGAACTGTTCCCGAACGTCGTCGAGGCTCGTGTGGGATGGTGCCCCCGGACGGAATCGAACCGCCGACCTTCGGTTTACAAAACCGCTGCTCTACCAGCTGAGCTACAAGGGCACGGCACTCCGGTTAACATATTTGTTGCGCCAGTAAAGACAAAACTCCGTTTGCCCGGCATGTGATGTGGGCCGTCGGGGAGGGCATCCTGAAAACCGCCGGATTGTTTCCTACATATGGAAACGTTGCAATCGCTTCGAGCAGGGGTGTGGCATGATCAGATTTGTCATCATTCTCCCGATCATCTTCGTAGCCTGGATGCTGCTGGTGAAGATCATCAACGATGTGAAGAAGGCCAATGTCGACTGGGTTGGCGTGACCACCATCATCGGCTTCATCGCGCTCGCCTTCTGGCTTCGCCACGTCACGGGCATGGGGTGAGAGAGTAGCCACGAAGCAGGCCGCCGGCGAAGCTACCGATCTCCCTAGCAAAGAGGACATTGGCCATCGTCAACGTCCTCGCCGATCTCTGCGGGCCGAACTGGCCGCCAGCACGACCACGGCCCAAGCGAACCAAGCCGTTCCAGAAAAATCGAAAAAAGATTCGAACCTTTTTCCTTGCCGCAGCGACAGATGATCAAGAGGCGGATGGATCGCCTCGGTCAACGAAGCAAGGAGATCATCATGTTCACGCGCACACTCGTTTCCGGCGTCATCGCCACCGCCGTCGCCGCCAGCTCTCTGCTCGGCACCGTTCAGCCCTCGGCCGCCCACAGCCATCACAACCGCGACATCGGTATCGGCATCGCCGCAGGCGTTGGCGGTTTTGTACTGGGCAGCCTGCTCTCCCAGCAGCCCCGGACCGTCTATGTCGACGAAGACGGCGGCTCATGGCATGTCCGCCGCTGCTACGATCGTTACGCAAGCTACGACGTCGACTCCGACACCTATATCGGCCACGACGGCTATCGTCACTACTGCCGGCTCTGAGAGGAGGTGGCGTTCCAATCAGCTGAAAAGAGGGGCGCCCCACCGCCTCTCTTTTCGCTGTTCGTATGATCTCAGGCCGAGCTGACGCCGCCGATCATCCTGGTCACCTCGGCCGCGGCATCGCGCACCAGCGGGCCGATTTCGGCCAGCCGCTCCGGCGTCACCCGCACGGTCGGCCCGGAGACCGAAACGCCGCCGATCGGCTCGCCGAATTCGTTGAAGATGGCGGCCGCCACGCAGCGCATGCCGGGGTGCCGCTCCTCGTCGTCGACCGACCAGCCGCGCAGCTTGATTCGTGCCAGATCGTGGGCGAGGGCGGAGATGTCGGACAGCGTCTTGTCGGTGAAGCGCTGCAGCCCTGCCTTGCGCAGGATAGTTCCGACGCGCTCCGGCTCGAGATGCGCCAGCACCGCCTTGCCGATGCCCGACGCATGGAAAGGGCTGCGTGTGCCCGGCCGGAAGAAGGCGCGGATCGCCTGATGGGTCTCGACCTGGCTGACGAAGATCACGCAATCATCCTCGGCGACGCCGAGATTGGCGGTCTCGCCGGTTCTCTCCATCAGCTCCTGCATGACGACACGGGCGCGGTCGACCAGCTTGCGGCGGCGCAGGAAGGCCGCGCCCATTCGATAGGTCTCGACGCCGATCGACCACAACTGATCGCTGGTATCGAATTCGACCATGCCGTGGTTTTGCAGCGTCGTCAGCATGCGGTAGGCGGTCGACGCGGCCAAGCCGCTCTGCGCCGATATCTCGCTCAACGACAGGCCGCTGCCCTCCGCGACGATGGCCAGGATACGCAACGCCCGATCGAGCGACTGCACCGAAGCCTCCGATGGGCCGTTGAAAGCGCGCGGGCGGCCGCGCTGGCGTTTTTCTGTTGTTTCCATGTCGCCATTCTCGCCGATTTCGCCAAACAGGCAATGAAAAACTTTTTCACTCGGTTGGATGGATGCGTTTCTGGAAAACAGAAAATCCAATAAAATCAAGATATAGTCGCAGTTTTCTAGAAATGAAAAAATATTCTGAAAAAATTGAAAAATAGCTGACTTGCTGGCATCCTTGGCCAATCCAACAATGACAAACCCTGTGGAGGGCTGGAAATGGCCAGGATGCGCGCTGTCGATGCCGCGGTTCTCGTTCTCGAAAAGGAAGGTATTTCCTGCGCTTTCGGCGTGCCGGGCGCGGCGATCAATCCGTTCTATTCGGCGATGAAGGCGAGGGGCACCATCCGCCATGTGCTTGCCCGTCACGTCGAGGCCGCCTCGCACATGGCGGAGGGCTATACCCGCGCCAAGGCTGGCAATATCGGCCTGTGCATTGGCACCTCGGGTCCGGCCGGCACCGACATGATTACCGGGCTCTATTCGGCCGCCGCGGATTCCATTCCGATCCTGTGCATCACCGGTCAGGCGCCACGCGCGCGCCTGAACAAGGAGGATTTCCAGGCCGTCGACATATCAGCCATCGCCGCGCCGGTCGCGAAATGGGCGGTCACCGTCATGGAGCCCTATCTGGTGCCCATGGTGCTGCAGAAGGCGTTTCATCTGATGCGCTCGTCGCGACCGGGCCCGGTGCTGATCGACCTGCCGGTCGATGTTCAGCTGGCCGAGATAGAGTTCGACATCGATGCCTATGAGCCGTTGACGCCGTTCAAACCGGCCATGACGCGCGCGCAGGCCGAAAAGGCGCTGACGATGCTCAACGCGGCCGAGAGGCCGCTGATCGTCGCCGGCGGTGGGATCATCAACGCCGATGCGTCTGATCTGCTCATCGAATTCGCCGAAATCTCGGGCGTTCCGGTCATCCCGACGCTGATGGGCTGGGGCGCGATCCCGGACGACCACCGGCTGATGGCCGGCATGTGCGGCCTGCAGACCTCGCACCGTTATGGCAATGCGACGATGCTGGAGGCCGACTTCGTCTTCGGCATCGGCAACCGCTGGGCCAATCGGCACACCGGCTCGGTCGATGTCTACACCAAGGGCAAAAAATTCATCCATATCGACATCGAGCCCACCCAGATCGGCCGTGTCTTCGCGCCGGACCTCGGCGTCGTGTCGGATGCGGGTGCGGCTCTGAAGATGCTGCTCGACGTTGCCACCGAGTGGAAGACGGCAGGAAAACTGCGCGACTGGTCCGCCTGGGCGAAAGAGTGCCAGGCCCGCAAGAAGACGATGAAGCGCAAGACGCATTTCGACCAGGTGCCGCTGAAGCCGCAGCGCGTCTACGAGGAGATGAACAAGGCGTTTGGCCGCGACGTCACCTATGTCACCACGATCGGCCTGTCGCAGATCGCCGGCGCGCAATTCCTGCATGTCTACAAGCCGCGCAACTGGATCAATTGCGGCCAGGCCGGCCCGCTCGGCTGGACCTTGCCGGCAGCCCTTGGCGTTCGCGCCGCCGATCCCGACCGCACCATCGTCGCGCTGTCGGGCGACTATGATTTCCAGTTCATGATCGAGGAACTGGCGGTCGGCGCGCAGCACAAATTGCCCTATCTCCATGTCGTCGTGAACAACGCCTATCTTGGCTTGATCCGCCAGGCGCAGCGCGGTTTTTCGATGGATTTCGAGGTCAGTCTCGCCTTCGAGAACATCAACCGATCAGGTGATCCCGAAGCTGGCTATGGCGTCGACCACGTTGCGGTTGCAGAGGCGATGGGCTGCAAGGCGGTCAGGGTGCGCAAGCCCGAGGAATTTGCCGCCGCCTTCAAGGAGGCGCAGCGGCTGATGAAAGAACACCAGGTTCCGGTCGTGCTCGAATTCATCCTCGAACGCGTCACCAACGTCTCCATGGGCACCGAGATCGACAAGATCACCGAATTCGAGGACCTTGCCGAGCATCAGGAAGATGCGCCCACGGCGATCGTGATGTTGGATTGAGAAGAAGGACAAGACGAATGCCACGGTTTTCAGCCAATCTGTCGATGCTCTTTGGCGAGCATGACTTCCTCGACCGTTTCGATGCGGCCGCCCGCGCCGGCTTCAAGGGCGTCGAATATATCGGCCCGTATGACCATGCGCCCGAAATCGTCGCTGCCCGGCTGAAGAAGAACGGCCTGACCCAGGTGCTGTTCAACCTGCCGGCAGGCGACTGGGGCAAGGGCGAGCGCGGTATTGCCGCATTGCCGGACCGCGTGCCGGAATTCCGCCAGGGCATCGCCAAGGCGGTCGCCTATGCGCAAGCGCTTGGCTGCCAGCAGGTCAACTGCCTGGCAGGCATCGCGCCGGCGGGCGCCGACCGCAAAGTGCTGGAGGATGTCTTTGCCGAAAATCTCGCCTTCGCGGCGGAGAAGCTGGAACAGGCCGGCATCAGGCTGCTGATCGAGCCCATCAACACGCGCGACATTCCGGGTTTCTTCCTCACACACTCCGAACAGGCGCTGGCGCTGATCGATCGTATCGGGTCGAAGAACCTGTTCCTGCAGTACGACATCTATCACATGCAGATCATGGAGGGGGATCTCGCCCGTACTATCGAGGCTAATCTCAGCCGCATCGCGCATATCCAGCTTGCGGACAATCCCGGCCGTCACGAGCCGGGGACGGGCGAGATCAACTTTCCGTTCCTCTACGAGCACATCGACCGCATCGGCTATTCCGGCTGGATCGGGGCGGAATACAAGCCGAAGGCCGGCACGGAAGCTGGGTTGGGATGGTTCAGGGAATTGAGCGGGAAGGGGAGCGCGGCGGCTTAGTCGCTGAGGCTAACAAACTAAGTTCGCGTTCTTTCGCCCTAACAAAAAACGGAGAACCACAATGGAAACCATCGGTTTCATCGGCCTCGGCATCATGGGCGCGCCGATGGCGGGGCATCTGCTGGATGCGGGCTACAAGGTCATCGCCAGCGATCATCGCTCCAAGCCGCCTGCTGATCTCGTCGCCAAGGGCCTGAAGTCGGTCTCCGGCCATGCGGCTGTGGCCAAGGCTGCCGACATCATCATCCTGATGGTGCCCGACACCCCACAGGTCGCCGACGTTCTGTTCGGCGACAATGGCGTCGCGTCCGGCCTGACGGAGGGCAAGCTGGTCATCGACATGAGCTCGATCTCGCCGATCGCCACCAAGGTTTTTGCCAAGAAGATCAACGAGCTGGGTTGCGACTATCTCGACGCGCCGGTCTCGGGCGGCGAGGTCGGGGCCAAGGCTGCGTCGCTGACCATCATGGTTGGTGGCGAGGAAAAGCCGTTCGAGCGCGCCAAACCCATCTTCGAGAAGATGGGCAAGAACATCACTTTGGTCGGCCCCAACGGCGTTGGCCAGACCACAAAGGTGGCCAACCAGATCGTCGTCGCGCTGACCATTGAAGCCGTCGCCGAAGCGCTTGTTTTTGCGTCAAAAGCCGGCGCCGATCCGGCCAAGGTCAGGCAGGCGCTGATGGGCGGGCTGGCGGCTTCGCGCATTCTGGAAGTGCATGGCGAGCGCATGGTCAAGCGCACCTTCGCTCCGGGTTTCCGCATCGAGCTGCATCAGAAGGATTTGAACCTGGCGCTGGAGGGTGCTAAGGCGCTCGGCGTGTCGCTGCCCAACACCTCGACCACGCAGCAGCTGTTCAATTCCTGCGCGGCCAATGGCGGCGCAAAGGAGGATCATTCGGCCCTGGTCAGGGCGCTGGAGCGGATGGCGAATTTCGAGGTCGGTAGCAAGGCAGCCGAAACCAAAGGTAAAGCGGCATAGGGCGGCGCAACGTTCCCAAGCCGCAAACTCTTTCCTGTCGAAGAACGGGTTCCGGCGTCTGTCGCTGGAACCTGTTTCTCGTTTCCAGATGTTTCTGCCGTCCTGGCTCAGCCGCGCTTCAAGAATGTCCGCGCCACGTAAAGGCTGATCGCCGCGGCATTGGATACGTTGAGCGAATGGATGGCGCCGGGCATGTCGAGCCGCGCCAGCGTCGTCACCGTCTCGCGCGTCTTCTGGCGCAGGCCCTTGCCCTCGGCACCCAGCACCAGCGCTATCTTGTCACCGGCAAAGCTGGTTTCGAGTTCCGCCGGCCCGTCCGAATCGAGGCCGATGGTCTGAAAACCGGCCTCGTGCAGTTGGCCGAGCGCATCGGCGAGGTTCTTCACCTCGATCTGGTCGATATGCTCCAGCGCGCCGGAGGCGGATTTTGCCAGCACGCCGGATTCCTGCGGGCTGTGTCGAGCCGTGGTGATCAGCGCGCCGGCGCCGAAGGCGACCGCCGAGCGCATGATGGCGCCGACATTGTGCGGATCGGTGATCTGGTCGAGCACCAGCACCAGCTTGGCATCGCCGAGTGCATCGAGCCGCTTCGGTTTCAGTGGCTCGGCCTCGATCACCACGCCCTGGTGCACGGCGTCCGAGCCGGTGACCTTGTCGATGTCCCTGGGTTCGACCAGTTCCGTCTTGAAGGGCAGGGCGGCGAGATCGGCGATTTCGAGGCGCTCGGCCGCATTGCGCGTCACCATCATCTTCCTGATCTTGCGGCGCGGGTTGTCGAGTGCCGCCCGCACCGTGTGCAGGCCATAGAGCCGCACCAGGCCGTCCGCGGCATTTTCGCCCGGCGGAACCGGCTGCCGCGGCCTGAACGCCGGCGCGCCGCCGCTTTTCTCGTCGCGATAGGCGCGGCGCAGCTTGGCGTAATGGGTGTCTTTCGGGGTGTTGGTTTTATCGCTCATGGCTGGCTTCTATAGCCGTGTCCTCCGGCCAAGGATACGGCCCGTCGCCGCAGCCGGCGAACAGAAACGAAAAACGCTGGTTGCGCGGTTGACACCCAATGGGCTTGCCGCCATAAGGCGCTGCGCTGGTTTCGGAGAAGACATATCTCGGGTCCGGATTGGCGCGAATGCCTCGTTGCATGGCTCCGGCGGCAGATTGGAGAGGTGCCCGAGTGGTTAAAGGGGACGGACTGTAAATCCGTTGGCTTAGCCTACGTTGGTTCGAATCCAACCCTCTCCACCACTGCCGGCCCGGAAGCCCTGAAACGCGAGAAGAATCGGACCGAAAAGTGCATGGCGCTTTTCGGGTGAATCCGGTACTTCAGGAAAGGCGCGGGTATAGCTCAGTGGTAGAGCAGCAGCCTTCCAAGCTGAATATGCGGGTTCGATTCCCGCTACCCGCTCCAGTTTTTCATTCCTACGATCGGCAGACCGGGACGCCGCGCGGTGCTGCTTGGCTCGACGAGACGGTGACTACGCGACGACAGTCAGCCGGCGCTTGCGCTGATCCAGCGACACGATGGTCAGCCCGCTGCCGACAACCAGCAGGATGCCGCAGATCGCCAGCGCGTTGGGGAATTGCCCGAACACCAGTAGGCCTGAAATCACCGCCCAGACGGTGAAGCAATAGTAGAATGGCGCCACGGCACTGGTCGGTCCGACGCGGTAGGCCATGAAGATGAAGAAGTGGCCGAAGATCAGGAAAAATCCGGCGCCGGCCATCAGCAGCAGGTGGTGCATCCCGGGCATCACCCAGCGCTCGGAAACCAGATGCGCGGCACCGGCGCCGATCAGCACAACCACGACGGCGGAAATCGCCACGATCATCCCAGGCACCTCGGCCGAGACCCGCCGGCCGGCAAGGTCGCGCGCCGCCGCAAGGGCTGCGTTGCCGAGCGCCAGCAGGGCGTAGACGGAAATGCCTTGCATGGTCGGCTGCGCCACCATCAGCGCGCCGATGAAGCCGAGCCCGATCAGCGCCATGCGCTGCCCGCCGATCCGTTCGCCAAACAGGATCGAGGAGCCGACCAGCATCAAGAGCGGCGTGATCTGTCCGAGCGCGGTGGAATCGGCGATCTGCATGTTGGCGAGCGCGACGACATAGCAGAGGATCGCCGCCATCTCGAGCAGGTTTCTGCGCAGCACACGGCCGTCGAAGATCAACGGAATCTGCTTGCCGTAGCCCAGTGCGAACAACAGCGGAAAGCCCCAGAGTGTCGCCGCGGCACCGCGCAGAAACAGCACTTCGTAGGACGGCAGGCCTGACGTGGCGAGTTTCATCATCGTGTCGTTGACGAGATACGATCCCGTCGAAACGATCATGAACAACGGGCCACGGATTGAGGGTGGGATGAAATGCATCCGGTCAGGAGATCAGACCTCGATGACTTCAGCAATGGTCCATGGCCCGGCCGTGGATCAGACAGGGGATTACGCAAGCACGGCAGCGCTAACGCGGCTTCAGTCGATCGGCTTGTCACCCGTTTCATTTGGTATTGAGCTTTCCTATATCCGGGCCACATCCCCGCAATCGGATCGATGGTTCGGACTGAGTGAGACGGCACCCAGCCAAAAGACGCTTGTGTTTTCTGGCCTTTGTCGCTAATCGCCCCGCATTCGACTGAACTGAAGGTCTTCGACCGAACTGAAGATCCGGGCCGTCCAAGGAAAGAGACTATGGCAAAAGGTAAATTCGAGCGTAACAAGCCTCACGTGAACATCGGCACGATTGGCCACGTCGACCATGGCAAGACGTCGCTGACGGCTGCGATCACCAAGTATTTTGGTGAATACAAGCGCTACGACCAGATCGACGCTGCCCCTGAAGAAAAGGCGCGCGGCATCACGATCTCGACGGCGCACGTCGAATACGAGACGGCCAACCGCCACTACGCTCACGTCGACTGCCCCGGCCACGCCGACTATGTGAAGAACATGATCACCGGTGCCGCGCAGATGGACGGCGCGATCCTGGTCGTGTCGGCTGCCGACGGCCCGATGCCGCAGACCCGCGAGCACATCCTGCTCGCCCGTCAGGTCGGCGTGCCGTCGATCGTGGTGTTTTTGAACAAGGTCGACCAGGTCGACGACGCCGAGCTGCTCGAACTGGTCGAGCTCGAGGTTCGCGAGCTTCTGACCAAGAACGAGTTCCCCGGCGACGACATTCCGATCGTCAAGGGTTCGGCGCTGGCTGCTCTGGAAGATTCGGACAAGAAGATCGGCGAGGACGCGATCCGTGAGCTGATGGCTGCGGTCGATGCCTACATCCCGACCCCGGTTCGTCCGCTCGACAAGCCGTTCCTGATGCCGATCGAAGACGTGTTCTCGATCTCGGGCCGTGGCACAGTGGTGACCGGTCGCGTCGAGCGCGGCGTGGTCAAGGTCGGCGAGGAACTCGAGATCATCGGCATCCGTCCGACGACCAAGACGACCTGCACCGGCGTTGAGATGTTCCGCAAGCTGCTCGACCAGGGCCAGGCTGGCGACAACATCGGCGCGCTGCTGCGCGGCGTCGACCGTGAAGGTGTCGAGCGCGGCCAGGTTCTGGCCAAGCCGGGTACGGTCAAGCCGCACAAGAAGTTCGTGGCCGAAGCCTACATCCTGACCAAGGACGAAGGTGGCCGTCACACGCCGTTCTTCACCAACTACCGTCCGCAGTTCTATTTCCGCACGACCGACGTGACCGGCATCGTGTCGCTGCCGGAAGGCACCGAGATGGTGATGCCGGGCGACAACATCACCGTCGATGTCGAGCTGATCGTGCCGATCGCCATGGAAGAGAAGCTGCGCTTCGCTATCCGTGAAGGCGGCCGCACCGTCGGTGCGGGCATCGTCGTCACCATCAAGGAATAACCGACACCGGCCTGTGCCGGTCGGCTTCGAGACGGAAAGGGCGGTCCTTGGGGCCGCCCTTTTCTTTTGCCTGGCGATCGGGTGTTCGCCTTGCCGCCCGAGTCCTGTTGCAAGCCTTTGGACCTCGTCTAGTATACATTTCCAATAAGGGGCTTTTTTCCAAATGCTCTCAGAGCGCCTTTTCCATCGGCGGGCATTGTGGTCGCTGCGGCTGATCTGCCTGCTGGCGTTGCTTGTTGCGGGACGTGCCTTTGCGGCGGATACTGCCCCGGGTCCCGGTCCGACGATGCGGTTCGTCATTGTCCGCAGCAATGCACCGGGGTGCGAGCCGACCTGCCCGGAATGGATCTCGGCCGAAGGCTCGATAGAAGCCGGAACGCCGGCCCTGTTCAGGCGCATGCTGAAGACGCTTGGTGGGCGAAGCTTGCCGATTGTCGTGGATTCTCCCGGCGGCAATGTCGAGGCGGCGCTGGCGCTTGGCCGGCTGATGCGCAAGAACATGCTTGATATCGCGATCGGCAAGACGGTGTTCTCCGGTTGCCACCCTGACGCGGAGGGTTGCCAGGACCGTAACAAGAATGGCGCCCATTACCTCGGCGATGTCGTTGACTACGGCGCCATGTGCAACTCCGCCTGCCCATTGATGTTTGCCGGCGGTGTCCGGCGTGTGGTTGGCGAATGGGCGTTTCTCGGCGTCCACCAGATCACCACGACCTACATCCGCACGAAATTGCAATACAGGACCACCTACCGCATCGTGGGTGGCAAGAAGAAAGTGCTCAACACAAGGATCGTCAGCCGCCAGGACGCCGGCAGCTACAAGACCTACGAGATGAGCAAGGCGGTGGAGAAAAGGCTGGCGGCCTATCTCGACGAGATGGGCATCGATCAGGGCGTACTCGAAACGATGAAGAGCACGCCGGCCACCGAAATCCACCAGATCGCCCTCGACGACATGCTGAGGATGAAATTGGTCACCAGCCTGGATGCTGCGGACCTGTTGACCGCCGCAGGCCTGTGCAGGCCGGACCGATTGGCCGGGAATTGCCTGGAAATACCGGGGAACAAGCCCGATGGCCTGACGACCGCGGCCAAGCCTGCCCCACTGCCGGCCGAGCCCGAGGGCGTGCAGCGCGATGACGACATGCGTTTCGTCGTGGTTCGCGGCAGCAATCCACTGTGCAATCCGGATTGCCCGGAATGGATCTCGGCGGAAGGTGCGATCACGCCTCAGACCCCGCAAAAACTGCGCCAGTTGCTTGCCACGCTTGGCGACCGGCAACTGCCTGTCGTGATCAGCTCAAAAGGTGGCGACCTGCTTGGCGCTCTGGCGGCGGGACGGCTTATCCACCAAAGGAAGCTCGACGTCGCCGTTGGCCGCACCGACTTCGTCGACTGTGACCCGGCAAAGTGGAGTTGCCTGGCCAAGGAGGGCGCCTATGCCGGGCTGAGCATCGATGCGGGAGTGGAATGCGGTTCGGCCTGTGCGCTTATGCTTGCCGGCGGGGCGAAACGGCTTGTCGGTTCCCGTGCGCGGCTTAGCCTTTACCCGATGGGGCAAAAGCAGGTGGTCAAGGCCTATCTCGAGGAGATGGCGCTCGGCCCTGCTCTGTTCGCGGCGATCGAGGGGCGCTCGGTCGAGCGGCAGCTGGAACCAGGCATGATGCTGAGGCTCGGGCTGACGACGAGCTCGCAATCCGTCGACGCGCTGACCGGCGCCACCATCTGCGGCGCTGTGCCGAAACCGCAGAATTGCCGGATCCGGCCTTCCGCCAATGCCGAGGCTGACGCGCCCGCCAAATTGTAGGGCGCCGAGGTCGAAGACTGGCCATCGAGGCAGGTTGAGCCATTCTCGACTTTTCCGCTATCGTCGCTGCTGGCGGCTACGGGGCCGGCGGAGGATCGAGAATGAGCCAGGATATCCCGACACTCTACGACTGGGCCGGCGGCGGCGAGGCGTTGAACCGGCTGACCCGGACTTTCTACGACAGAGTGGCGCAGGACCCGATCGTCGGGCCGGTGTTCAAGGCCATGTCGCCGGATCATCCCGCCCATGTCGCGGCCTTCATCGGCGAGGTGTTCGGCGGACCTAAAACCTACAGCGAGCAATTGGGCGGCCATCGCGAGATGGTCATGCACCATCTGGGCAAGCATCTGACCGAGGAGCAGCGCCGCCGTTGGATCAACCTCCTTGCCGATGCCGCCGACGCGGTCGGCCTGCCCGACGATCCGGAATTCCGTTCGGCCTTCATGGGCTATGTCGAATGGGGATCGCGGCTGGCCAAGATGAACTCCAATCTCGGCGAAACCTGCGATCCCGAGACGGAACCGATGCCGGCCTGGGGCTGGGGCGTGCCTGGCGGGCCGTATCGGCCGCCGGATCCAAAGTAGCTTTCGGTCGCCACGGGAGGTCCCGGAGCGATGCTGAAAAACTTCAAGGTCCTGCGCTGGCGCGAGTGAGGTGGCTCCAGCCTCGAACATCTGGTGCTGAGGAACGGGCTTAAGGCGCGTTTGCGTGCAAACCACTCTTTACAGAGCGAGCGGAAGCTTTTAGGAAGCGCCTGCTGCGCCGACATGCGCACGATACGGGCATAGCTCAGTTGGTAGAGCGGCGGTCTCCAAAACCGCAGGTCGTAGGTTCGAGCCCTGCTGCCCGTGCCATTTCTCGAAATGGCACTCAACGTGATATTTCGCCATTTTTCGAAATGGCGTTTCAAAACGATATTTCTACGGTCTACCCTTTGAAAATCGGCGACCCGCTTGCCATATTGGCTCAATTGGGGCATAAGGGCGCCATAGCCGGGACGGAACGACTGGATGGTTCCGAGGCGGCGTTTGGTCATAAAGCGGACACTTGCCACTTGCGTGGATCAAGAATCGGTTTTATGTAGACGAAACAGACACGCGACGCGTGGAGCTGGGAAGCCGGCTTTACGCGTCTGATTTGCATGGGCGAATTGTTTGCGCTGATTCGGCGCGAGATTGGCTCAGGCGGCACGTCCCGGCCAGCGGGATCATCCAGGGGACCCGGCCAACGGGTCTTGAAGACAGAGCGGCATATGGCTTCGAAAACCACAAATCCTTTCGTCTTTCTCCAGCAGGTTCGCGCGGAGACCGCCAAGGTGACTTGGCCGTCGCGGCGCGAAACGATGATCTCGACGGTCATGGTCCTGGCTTTCGCTGTGATCGCGATGATCTTTTTCTTCACCGCTGATCAGCTCATGGGCCTCGCGGTCGAACAGATTCTGGGCATCGGACGCTAAGTCCGGCGATTACGGAGAAGTCTTGAAATGACCGCGCGCTGGTACATCGTCCACGCCTATTCGAACTTTGAAAAGAAGGTCGCAGAGGATATCGAGAACAAGGCCAAGCAGAAGGGCCTGTCCGCCGACATCCACCAGATCGTGGTTCCGACCGAGAAGGTCGTCGAGGTTCGCCGCGGACGCAAGGTCGATGCCGAGCGCAAGTTCTTCCCGGGCTATGTACTGCTGAAGGCCAATCTGACCGACGCTGTGTTCTCGCTGGTCAAGAACACGCCGAAGGTCACCGGCTTCCTGGGTGACTCCAAGCCGGTGCCGATCACCGAGGCGGAAGCCCAGCGCATCCTGAACCAGGTGCAGGAAGGCGTCGAGCGGCCCAAGCCCTCGGTCACGTTCGAGATCGGCGAGGCGATCCGCGTTTCGGATGGTCCCTTCGCGTCGTTCAATGGTTTCGTCCAGGAAGTGGACGAGGAGCGGGCGCGGCTCAAGGTGGAAGTTTCGATCTTCGGGCGCGCCGTGCCTGTCGATCTGGAATTCGGACAGGTCGAAAAGGGCTGATCCGAAATCCCTGCCGCCAAGCGCGGCAGGAAAGAGCGGCGCGGAGATCGCGCGGTTCTTGAGGGCGGTGGGAGACGAGTGCGGCTTTAGCCGGCCGCATGGATCGCACCACCAGACTGCAACCGCCGGGTTTCCCAGACAGTTGGGCCGGCATAGACAAAGGCAGGAAAAGAGATGGCTAAGAAAATTGCAGGCCAGCTCAAGCTCCAGGTGAAAGCGGGATCGGCGACGCCGTCTCCCCCGATCGGCCCGGCGCTTGGTCAGCGTGGCATCAACATCATGGAATTCTGCAAGGCGTTCAACGCGCAGACCCAGGAAATGGAAAAGGGATCGCCGGTTCCGGTCGTCATCACCTACTACCAGGACAAGTCCTTCACCTTCGTCATGAAGACGGCGCCGGTGAGCTACTTCCTGAAGAAGGCGGCCAACCTGACGTCTGGTTCCAAGGAGCCGGGCAAGGTCAAGGCCGGTACGGTTTCGCGCGACAAGGTCCGCGAGATCGCAACCGCGAAGATGAAGGATCTGAACGCAAACGACGTCGAAGCGGCCATGCGTATGGTCGAGGGCTCCGCCCGCTCGATGGGTCTGGAAGTGGTGGGCTAAGATCATGGCAAAGATTGCAAAGCGTGTATCGAAGACCCGCGAAGGCATCGATCCCAACAAGGCTTATGCCCTGGGTGACGCGCTGAAGCTGCTCAAGGACCGTTCCTCGGTCAAGTTCGACGAGACCATCGAAGTCGCCATGAACCTCGGCGTCGACCCGCGCCACGCCGACCAGATGGTCCGCGGCGTGGTCAACCTGCCGAACGGCACCGGCCGCTCGGTGCGCGTCGCTGTGTTTGCGCGCGGCGACAAGGCTGACGAAGCTCGCGCCGCCGGCGCCGACATCGTCGGTGCCGAGGATCTGGTCGACATCGTCCAGAAGGGCACGATCGATTTCGATCGCTGCATCGCCACTCCGGACATGATGCCGCTCGTCGGCCGTCTGGGCAAAGTGCTCGGCCCGCGCGGCATGATGCCGAACCCGAAGGTTGGCACCGTCACCACCGACGTTGCCGCCGCCGTCAAGGCATCGAAGGGCGGCGCTGTCGAGTTCCGCGTCGAGAAAGCCGGCATCGTTCATGCCGGCGTCGGCAAGGTCTCGTTCGAGGTCACGGCTCTGGAAGAGAACATCCGCGCCTTCGCCGACGCGGTGACCAGGGCAAAGCCGGCTGGTGCCAAGGGCAACTACGTGAAGAAGGTGTCGGTCACCTCGACGATGGGTCCGGGCCTCAAGCTCGACGTCGCGACGCTCACAGCGTCCTGATACGAACATTTGGATCGGGCCGCTAAAGGCCTGATCCGCAAGTGAATTCCGGGCCTCCGACTTGTCGGCGGCCCGGTACCGGAAACCGAGAGGTTTCCGGACATCCTGTCCGAGATTGCAGGCGGCCCAGAAGCCTTAATTCGATTTGGGCCTGCATGAGACGGGTGAAGACCGGACAACGGAGCGATCGCTCCAATGAAAGGTTCGAACCGTGTTTGCCTTTTGTCTGCGCATCGCCGGCTTGACTGTCGATGTGGCGAAAGGGGGCAGGATCCTCGAGCGTCGTTCGGGAGATCCGTTACTGGATGGCCCGGCCGACAAAGGCAACCCGACGCCTGTCCCCGTTAATGGGGCAGGGGTCAACTGGAGATAGGCAGTGGACAGAGCGGAAAAACGCGAACTCGTCACGGGCCTGAACGGTGCGTTCTCGAACGCAGGTTCAGTGGTCGTGGCCCACTACGCCGGTATCACCGTCGCGCAAATGAACGACCTTCGGTCGAAAATGCGCGCCGCCGGTGGCACCGTCAAAGTCGCGAAGAACCGTCTCGCCAAAATCGCTCTTCAGGGCACGGACTCCGCATCGATCATCGAGCTGTTCAGGGGACAGACGCTGATTGCTTATTCGGAGGATCCGATTGCGGCGCCGAAGGTCGCGTCCGATTTCGCCAAGGGAAATGACAAGCTCGTCATTCTCGGCGGCGCAATGGGCACCACCTCGCTCAATGCCGACGGTGTGAAGGCACTCGCCACACTTCCGTCGCTCGATGAGCTGCGCGCCAGGCTGGTTGGCATGATCGCCACGCCGGCAACCCGGATCGCCCAGATCGTCAATGCGCCAGCGGCCTCGGTCGCGCGCGTCATCGGCGCTTACGCCCGGAAGGACGAGGCGGCATGAGGCCGTTCCTCGCTATCACAAACACACGTTCGAACCTTATGAAGGAATACAACAATGGCTGATCTCGCAAAGATCGTAGACGACCTTTCGAAGCTGACCGTCCTCGAGGCGGCCGAGCTGTCGAAGCTTCTGGAAGAAAAGTGGGGCGTTTCCGCCGCTGCTCCGGTGGCTGTTGCCGCCGCTGGCGGTGGTGCGGCCGCAGCTGCTCCGGTCGAGGAAAAGACGGAATTCGACGTCGTCCTCACCGAGGCAGGCGCTCAGAAGATCAACGTCATCAAGGAAGTCCGCGCCATCACCGGTCTTGGCCTCAAGGAAGCCAAGGACCTGGTCGAAGCGGCTCCGAAGCCGGTCAAGGAAGGCGTTTCCAAGGCCGACGCTGACAAGTTCAAGGCCCAGCTGGAAGCAGCCGGCGCCAAGGTCGACCTGAAGTAAGCGTAAAAGCGGCGGGCGGCCTCGCGCCGTCCGCCACTCCCTTCGCCTGGAAGGGAGGACGCGTAACGCGAGACGTACGAGAACCTCTTTCCTGAGGGCCGAAAACCGGCCTTCAGGAAACGGGTTTTCTCCCGTTCTAGCCGGCAGCCGACAGGCACCGGGAAACAGACAGAGGGTTGCCGCCAAGGTAGCCCAGCATGCAAGGCGAGCCGCGGCGAGGTTCGTCCCGAGTTTAGAGCTAAGGAGCGACGATGGCCCAGACCCAGACTTTCAATGGCCGCAGACGCGTACGCAAGTTCTTCGGAAAGATCCCGGAAGTTGCGGAGATGCCGAACCTGATCGAGGTTCAGAAGGCGTCCTATGACCAGTTCCTGATGGTGGCGGAGCCCAAGGGTGGGCGTCCAGACGAGGGACTGCAGGCCGTTTTCAAGTCGGTCTTCCCGATCTCCGATTTTTCCGGCTCCTCGATGCTGGAGTTCGTGAAGTACGAGTTCGAAGGACCGAAATTCGACGTTGACGAATGCCGTCAGCGCGACCTCACCTATGCCGCACCGCTCAAGGTGACGCTGCGCCTCATCGTGTTCGATATCGACGAGGATACCGGCGCCAAGTCCATCAAGGACATCAAGGAGCAGGACGTCTACATGGGTGACATGCCGCTCATGACCCTGAACGGCACCTTCATCGTCAACGGCACCGAGCGCGTCATCGTCTCGCAGATGCACCGCTCGCCGGGCGTCTTCTTCGACCATGACAAGGGCAAGTCGCACTCGTCGGGCAAGCTTCTGTTTGCCGCGCGCGTCATTCCCTATCGCGGTTCGTGGCTTGACATCGAGTTCGATTCCAAGGACGTCGTGCACGCCCGCATCGACCGTCGCCGCAAGATTCCGGTGACGTCGCTGCTGATGGCGCTCGGCATGGACGGCGAAGAGATCCTGTCGACCTTCTACAACAAGATCACCTATGTGCGTGCGGGCGACCACTGGCGCATTCCGTTCAACGTCGAGCGTTTCCGCGGCCTCAAGGCTGTCGGCGACCTGGTCGATGCCGATACGGGCGAAGTCGTTGTCGAGGCCGGCAAGAAGATCACCGCCCGCCAGGCAAGGGCGCTTGGCGAGAAGGGTCTCAAGGCGATCAAGGCGACCGACGAGGATCTGCTCGGCAACTACCTGGCCGAGGACATCGTCAACTACGCCACCGGCGAGATCTTCCTCGAAGCCGGCGACGAGATCGACGAGAAGACGCTGAAGGTGCTGCTCGGCACGGGCGAGGACGAGATCAAGGTTCTCGACATCGACCATGTCAATGTCGGCGCCTATATCCGCAACACGCTCAACGTCGACAAGAACGAGAGCCGCCAGGACGCGCTGTTCGACATCTATCGTGTCATGCGCCCGGGCGAGCCGCCGACGCTCGAAACCGCCGAAGCCATGTTCAACTCGCTGTTCTTCGACTCGGAGCGCTACGATCTGTCGGCCGTCGGCCGCGTCAAGATGAACATGCGTCTCGAGCTCAAGGCCGAGGACACCGTGCGCGTGCTGCGCAAGGACGACATCCTGGCCGTGGTCAGGACGCTGGTCGAACTGCGCGACGGCAAGGGCGAAATCGACGACATCGACAATCTCGGCAACCGCCGCGTGCGTTCGGTCGGCGAGTTGATGGAAAACCAGTACCGCGTCGGCCTGCTCCGCATGGAGCGCGCGATCAAAGAGCGTATGTCCTCGATCGAGATCGACACGGTCATGCCGCAGGACCTGATCAACGCCAAGCCGGCGGCTGCCGCCGTGCGCGAGTTCTTCGGTTCCTCGCAGCTGTCGCAGTTCATGGACCAGACCAACCCGCTGTCGGAGATCACCCACAAGCGCCGCCTTTCGGCGCTTGGACCGGGCGGTCTGACCCGTGAGCGCGCCGGCTTCGAGGTGCGAGACGTGCACCCGACGCATTACGGCCGTATCTGCCCGATCGAGACGCCGGAAGGCCCGAATATCGGTCTGATCAACTCGCTGGCCACCTTCGCACGCGTCAACAAGTACGGCTTCATCGAGAGCCCGTACCGCAAGATCGTCGACGGCAAGCTGACCAATGACGTCGTCTATCTCTCGGCGATGGAAGAGGCCAAGCACCATGTCGCGCAGGCCAACGCCGAGCTCGACAAGAACGGTGGTTTCGTCGACGAATTCGTCATTTGCCGCAGCGCCGGCGAAGTGATGATGGCGCCGCGCGAAAACGTCGATCTGATGGACGTGTCGCCCAAGCAGATGGTGTCGGTGGCCGCGGCCCTGATCCCGTTCCTGGAAAACGACGACGCCAACCGCGCTCTGATGGGCTCGAACATGCAGCGTCAGGCCGTGCCGCTGGTGCGCGCCGAGGCGCCGTTCGTCGGCACCGGCATGGAGCCGATCGTCGCCCGTGACTCGGGCGCCGCCATCGGCGCCCGCCGCGGCGGCATCGTCGACCAGGTGGACGCGACGCGTATCGTTATCCGCGCCACAGAGGATCTCGATCCGGGCAAGTCCGGCGTCGATATCTACCGGCTGATGAAGTTCCAGCGTTCGAACCAGAACACCTGCATCAACCAGCGTCCGCTGGTTCGTATGGGCGATCGGGTCAACAAGGGCGACATCATCGCCGACGGTCCGTCGACCGAGCTCGGTGATCTGGCGCTCGGCCGCAACGTGCTGGTCGCGTTCATGCCGTGGAATGGCTACAACTACGAGGACTCGATCCTCCTGTCCGAACGCATCGTCGCCGATGACGTCTTCACCTCGATCCACATCGAGGAGTTCGAGGTCATGGCGCGCGATACCAAGCTCGGCCCGGAGGAAATCACGCGCGATATTCCAAACGTCTCGGAAGAAGCGCTGAAGAACCTCGACGAAGCCGGCATCGTCTATATCGGTGCCGAAGTTCAGCCGGGTGACATCCTGGTCGGCAAGATCACGCCGAAGGGCGAAAGCCCGATGACGCCGGAAGAGAAGCTTCTGCGCGCCATCTTCGGCGAAAAGGCATCGGACGTGCGCGACACCTCGATGCGCATGCCTCCGGGCACCTTCGGCACCGTCGTCGAGGTGCGCGTCTTCAATCGCCACGGTGTGGAGAAGGACGAGCGCGCCATGGCGATCGAGCGCGAGGAGATCGAACGCCTCGCCAAGGACCGCGACGACGAGCAGGCCATCCTGGACCGTAACGTCTATGCGCGTCTTTCCGACGTGCTCGTCGGCAAGGAAGCGATCGCTGGACCGAAGGGCTTCAAGAAAGGCTCGACGCTGTCCAAGGATACGCTCGACGAGTATCCGCGTTCGCAGTGGTGGCAGTTTGCCGTGGAGAACGAAAAGCTCCAGAGCGAACTCGAAGCCCTGCGTGGCCAGTACGACGATTCCAAGAAGGCGCTCGAACAGCGTTTCATGGACAAGGTCGAGAAGGTCCAGCGCGGCGACGAAATGCCTCCGGGCGTCATGAAGATGGTCAAGGTCTTCGTGGCCGTGAAGCGCAAGATGCAGCCCGGCGACAAGATGGCCGGCCGTCACGGCAATAAGGGTGTTGTGTCGCGGATCGTTCCGGTCGAGGACATGCCTTTCCTCGAGGACGGCACTCATGCCGATATCGTGCTCAACCCGCTGGGTGTGCCGAGCCGCATGAATGTCGGCCAGATCCTGGAAACGCATCTGGGCTGGGCTTGCGCCGGTATGGGCAGGAAGATCGGCGAGCTGATCGACACGTACAAGGCAGCCGGCGACATCAAGCCGCTGCGCAAGACGCTCGAGAGCTTCATTCCGTCTAACGACCGCAACGAGCCGGTACGCGACTATGACGACGAGAGCATTGTTCGCCTCAGCGAGCAGATGCGCCGCGGCGTTTCGATCGCGACCCCGGTGTTCGACGGCGCCCATGAGGCTGATATCAACATCATGCTGGAGCAGGCGGGCCTGCACACCAGCGGTCAGTCGCAGCTCTATGACGGACGCACGGGCGAGCCGTTCGATCGCAAGGTGACGATGGGCTACATCTACATGCTCAAGCTTCACCACCTCGTGGACGACAAGATCCACGCGCGTTCGATCGGTCCGTACTCGCTCGTCACCCAGCAGCCGCTGGGCGGCAAGGCGCAGTTCGGTGGCCAGCGCTTCGGCGAGATGGAGGTCTGGGCGCTCGAAGCATACGGCGCCGCCTACACGCTGCAGGAGATGCTGACGGTGAAGTCCGACGACGTCGCCGGCCGCACCAAGGTGTACGAGGCGATCGTGCGTGGCGACGACACTTTCGAGGCCGGCATCCCCGAGAGCTTCAACGTTCTCGTCAAGGAAATGCGGTCTCTCGGCCTCAATGTCGAGCTGGAGAACACCAAGCTCGAGGACGGCCCTATGCGGCTGCCCGACGCGGCTGAGTAAGGCAATGGCGCGCCACGGATTCCGCGGCGCGCCAATCGAATTCGACGGCCAGTGGCCGACAAAGACGGCGGGCGTTTGGCTCGCGACTAGATGCAAGGGGTTTTCGAGGACCCCGAAAAGGAGAACGGCATGAACCAAGAGGTCATGAATCTCTTCAATCCGCAGGCGCCTGCGCAGGTGTTCGATTCCATCCGGATATCGCTTGCCAGCCCTGAGAAGATTCTGTCCTGGTCTTTCGGCGAGATCAAGAAGCCGGAGACCATCAACTACCGCACCTTCAAGCCGGAGCGTGACGGTCTGTTCTGCGCGCGCATTTTTGGCCCGATCAAGGACTATGAGTGCCTGTGCGGCAAGTACAAGCGCATGAAGTACAAGGGCGTCATCTGCGAGAAGTGCGGCGTCGAAGTCACGCTGTCGCGCGTTCGCCGCGAGCGCATGGGCCATATCGAGCTGGCGGCACCTGTCGCTCACATCTGGTTCCTGAAGTCGCTGCCGTCGCGCATCGGCACGCTGCTCGACATGACCCTGAAGGACATCGAGCGCGTCCTCTACTTCGAGAACTACATCGTCACCGAACCCGGCCTCACCGCGCTGAAGGAGCACCAGCTGCTCAGCGAGGAAGAGTACATGATCGCCGTCGACGAGTATGGCGAGGATAGCTTCACCGCCATGATCGGCGCCGAGGCCATTCACGACCTCCTGGCCGGCATGGACCTGGAGAAGATCGCCGGCGACCTGCGTTCGGAACTTGCTTCGACCACCTCCGAGCTGAAGCAGAAGAAGTATCTGAAGCGGCTCAAGGTCGTCGAGAACTTCATGGAATCCGGCAACCGTCCGGAATGGATGATCATGAAGGTGGTCCCGGTGATCCCGCCGGACCTGCGCCCGCTCGTCCCGCTGGACGGCGGTCGCTTCGCCACGTCGGATCTGAACGACCTCTATCGCCGCGTCATCAACCGCAACAACCGTCTGAAGCGGCTGATCGAGTTGCGCGCCCCCGGCATCATCGTGCGCAATGAAAAGCGCATGTTGCAGGAAGCCGTCGATGCGCTGTTCGACAACGGCCGTCGCGGCCGTGTCATCACCGGCGCCAACAAGCGTCCGCTGAAGTCGCTGTCCGACATGCTCAAGGGCAAGCAGGGCCGGTTCCGTCAGAACCTGCTCGGCAAGCGCGTCGATTATTCCGGCCGCTCGGTCATCGTGACCGGTCCGGAGCTCAAGCTGCACCAGTGCGGCCTGCCCAAGAAGATGGCGCTCGAACTGTTCAAGCCCTTCATCTACGCCCGTCTCGACGCCAAGGGTTACTCCTCGACCGTCAAGCAGGCGAAGAAGCTGGTCGAGAAGGAACGTCCGGAAGTCTGGGATATCCTCGACGAGGTCATCCGCGAGCATCCGGTGCTGTTGAACCGCGCGCCGACGCTGCACCGCTTGGGCATCCAGGCGTTCGAGCCGATCCTGATCGAAGGCAAGGCGATCCAGCTGCACCCGCTGGTCTGCACGGCCTTCAACGCCGACTTCGACGGCGACCAGATGGCCGTTCACGTGCCGCTGTCGCTGGAAGCGCAGCTTGAAGCCCGCGTGCTGATGATGTCGACCAACAACATCCTGCACCCGGCTTCCGGCGCGCCGATCATCGTGCCGTCGCAGGACATGGTTCTCGGTCTCTACTATCTCTCGATCGTCAACCAGAACGAGCCGGGCGAGGGCATGGTGTTTGCCGACATGGGCGAACTCCAGCACGCGCTCGAGACCAAGGCGGTGACGCTGCACGCCAAGATCAAGGGACGCTTCCGCACGGTCGACGCCGAAGGCAAAGTCGTGTCGAAAATCTACGACACCACCCCTGGCCGCATGATCATCGGCGAGCTTCTGCCGAAGAATGTCAACGTGCCATACGAGACCGCCAACCAGGAGATGACCAAGAAGAACATCTCCAAGATGATCGACACCGTCTACCGCCACTGCGGTCAGAAGGAGACGGTCATTTTCTGCGATCGCATCATGGCGCTCGGCTTCAGCCATGCCTGCCGTGCCGGCATTTCGTTCGGCAAGGACGACATGCTGATCCCGGACGCCAAGATCAAGCTGGTCTCCGACACCGAGGCTTTGGCCAAGGAATACGAGCAGCAATACAATGACGGCCTGATCACGCAGGGCGAGAAGTACAACAAGGTCGTCGACGCCTGGGCCAAGTGCTCGGAAAAGGTCGCCGACGAAATGATGGCCCGCATCAAGGCGGTCGAGTTCGAGGACAATGGCCGTCAAAAGCCGATGAACTCGATCTACATGATGTCGCACTCCGGTGCGCGTGGCTCGCCCACCCAGATGCGTCAGCTTGCCGGCATGCGCGGCCTCATGGCCAAGCCGTCGGGTGAAATCATCGAGACGCCGATCATCTCGAACTTTAAGGAAGGCCTGACCGTGCTCGAGTACTTCAACTCGACCCACGGCGCCCGCAAGGGTCTGGCCGACACCGCCTTGAAGACGGCGAACTCGGGTTACCTCACCCGTCGTCTTGTCGACGTGGCGCAGGATTGCATCGTCAACTCCGTCGACTGCGGCACCGACAAGGGCCTTACCATGCAGCCGATCGTCGATGCCGGTCAGGTCGTCGCTTCGGTCGGCCAGCGCGTGCTTGGTCGTACGTCGCTCGACGACATCACCCATCCGGTGTCGGGCGAGATCCTGGTAAAGGCCGGAACGCTGATGGACGAGCGTGACGTGGAACAGATCGAAAAGGCCGGCGTCCAGTCGGTTCGCATTCGCTCGGCACTGACTTGCGAAGTCAGGGTTGGCGTCTGCGCGGTCTGCTACGGTCGCGATCTGGCCCGCGGCACCCCGGTCAACCAGGGTGAAGCAGTCGGCGTCATCGCGGCGCAGTCGATTGGCGAGCCGGGCACCCAGCTCACCATGCGTACCTTCCACATGGGCGGTACCGCGCAGGTGGTGGACAGCTCGTTCCTTGAAGCCTCCTATGAGGGCAAGGTCGAGATCCGCAACCGCAACGTGGTGCGCAACTCCGACGGCCAGCAGATGGTCATGGGCCGCAACATGGCGGTGCTGATCCTCGACGAAGCCGGCAAGGAACGCGCCACGCACCGTCTCACCTATGGTTCGCGTATCTTCGTGGACGATGGCGACAAGGTGAAGCGCGGCCAGCGTATCGCTGAGTGGGATCCCTATACCCGTCCGGTCCTCACCGAAATCGAGGGCAGGGTGTCGTACGAGGATCTGGTCGACGGCATTTCCGTTCAGGAAACGGCCGACGAGTCGACCGGCATCACCAAGCGTGAGGTCATCGACTGGCGCTCGACGCCACGCGGCAACGATCTGAAGCCGGCAATTGCCATCCAGGATGCCAAGGGCAAGGTCGGCAAGCTGTCGAAGGGCGGCGACGCCCGCTTCCTGCTCTCGGTCGAGGCCATTCTTTCGGTCGAGCCGGGTGCGCAGGTTCGCCCCGGCGACGTGCTGGCGCGTATCCCGATGGAAAGCGCCAAGACCAAGGACATCACTGGCGGTCTGCCGCGTGTTGCCGAACTGTTCGAGGCACGTCGTCCGAAGGATCACGCCATCATCGCCGAGATCGACGGCACGATCCGCTTCGGCCGCGACTACAAGAACAAGCGTCGCATCATCATCGAGCCGCATGACTCGACGCTTGAACCGGTCGAATACCTGATCCCGAAGGGCAAGCCGTTCCACCTCCAGGACGGCGACGTCATCGAGAAGGGCGACTACATCCTCGACGGCAACCCGGCGCCGCACGACATCCTGGCGATCAAGGGCGTGGAGGCACTTGCTTCCTACCTCGTCAACGAGATCCAGGAAGTCTACCGCCTGCAGGGCGTGTCGATCAACGACAAGCACATCGAGGTGATCGTTCGCCAGATGCTGCAGAAGGTCGAGATCACCACGCAGGGCGACTCGACCTACATTCCGGGCGACCACGTCGACGTGATCGAGCTGGAGGAGGTCAATGATCGCCTGGTCGAGGACGGCAAGAAGCCGGCCGAAGGCCAGCCCGTGCTGCTCGGCATCACCAAGGCTTCGCTGCAGACGCCGTCCTTCATCTCGGCCGCCTCCTTCCAGGAGACGACCCGAGTGCTGACGGAAGCTGCTGTTGCCGGCAAGACCGACATGCTGCAGGGACTGAAGGAAAACGTCATCGTCGGCCGGCTTATCCCGGCCGGCACCGGCGGCACGATGAGCCAGATCCGGCGCATCGCCACATCGCGCGACGAACTGATCATCGACGAGCGCCGCAAGGCCTCCGGTGTGGAAGTTGCCGAGCCGATGCTTGCCGACATGACGCACGCCGCGCAGTAAGCGCGGAAGACGAGAAGAAGAAAAAGGGGCCCAAGCGGCCCCTTTTTCGCGTTTGAAGCATGTCAAAGACCTCGCCCGAATTCCGTTCAGACGCGACACGCTTTAGGCTTCCATATCCGCAT
Source organism: Mesorhizobium sp. M0830 (assembly GCF_040319965.1). Lineage (NCBI taxonomy): Bacteria > Pseudomonadati > Pseudomonadota > Alphaproteobacteria > Hyphomicrobiales > Phyllobacteriaceae > Mesorhizobium > Mesorhizobium sp. M0830. Next base: position 110,063 of record NZ_JAMYOR010000017.1, read on the forward strand.
CTGAGGAGAAAGCCATGAGCGAAAAGACCTGGGCCGTTGTCGACGATTATATCGTCGCCTCCCTTTTTGATTCAGATCCCGTTCTTGATGCCGTTCTGGCGGCCAACCACGATCAGGGTTTGCCTGCGATCGATGTCTCGGCCGCGCAAGGCAAACTGTTGTCGTTGCTGGTGCGTATCCGCGGCGCCAAGAACGTGCTGGAGATCGGCACGCTTGGTGGGTACTCGACCATCTGGATGGCAAGGGAATTGCCCGCCGACGGCAGGATCGTGACGCTTGAACTCGATCAGCACCATGCAAAGGTCGCGCGATCGAATTTCGAGCGGGCAGGGGTGTCGGCGCGGATCGACTTGCGGATCGGGCCGGCCCTTCAGTCGCTTGCGGCTCTGGGGGCCGAGAATGCCGGGCCGTTCGATCTCATCTTCATCGACGCCGACAAACCGAACAATCCGCACTATCTGTCCTGGGCCATGCGGCTGTCTCTGCCCGGAACCGTCATCATCTGCGACAACGTCATCCGCGACGGTGCCGTGCTGAATGAGGATGGTCGCGACGCCAAAGTCGAAGGCGCGCGCGCTGCGTTCTCGTTTATCGGCGGCGAGAAGCATCTGGACGGCACCGCCATCCAGACGGTCGGCGCGAAGGGCTACGACGGCTTTGCCATTGCGATCGTCGAGTGAGATCACACCATGGTTGTCTGAATGACGCTGACATCAGACCACCTCGTTCGTACTCACTTGTCATCGGCTGTTCGTTTGACGACCGGCTTCCCCCAATCCGTCGCTGCTTCGCAGCGCCACCTTTCCCCCTCCGGAGGGAAAGGAAGCCGCGTTGGACGAGCGTTGGCGGCAATAGGTTAGAGCGGGATGAATTTAGGTTGGGCATAGCCAGCCTCGGTGAAGTAATTTCGGCATTCGGTTGACGTGACCTCGCCGAGGATT